>JADGFH010000819.1 GCA_016743925.1 Labilibaculum sp. | reverse complement strand
ATCGATCGATCGTGCATAAAACTTAGATTGTGCTCCTAATGCCAATTCTGCAGGATGAAATGGTTGTTCAATCGTTCCAAAAGGAGACGTTTTCGTAACCATTCCTTGCTTAGAAGTTGGACTGTACTGTCCTTTTGTAAGACCATAAATCTCATTATTAAAAAGAAGAATAGTCATGTCGATATTACGACGAATTGCATGGATAAAATGGTTTCCTCCAATTGCCAAAGCATCACCATCACCCGAAACTTGTAATATTTCAAGATCTGGATTAGCGGATTTTACACCTGAAGCAATTGCTGCAGCTCGCCCATGAATCGTATGAAATCCATAAGTATCCATATAATATGGGAAACGAGAAGAACATCCGATACCCGAAATTACAGCATATTGCTCCTTTGGTAAATCCATAGCAGCCATTGCCTTTTGTACTGAATGTAAGACTCCATGATCTCCACAACCTGGACACCATCTTACTTCCTGATCACTTTTAAAATCTTTTGGAGATAATTTTTCAGGATTTACAGGTGTTAGAATTGTATTTGCCATAACTATTTCTCCTCTAATAATTGGTTAAATCTCTCTTTTAATTCTTGCACTGTAAATGGTAATCCTTGTAGTTTATTATACTGATTGAATTTAATATGTTGGAAAGTTCCTCTTAAATATTCAGAAAACTGTCCCTCATTCAATTCACAAACAATTACTTTCTTGTAACGACTTAATACTTCCTCTGTATTTTTAGGTAAAGGGAAAATATAATGGAAATGAGCTAAAGCAATATCTTTTCCATCTGCTTGAAGTTCTCTCACCGCCGTAGTTAAGTGACCGTAAGTTCCTCCCCAGCCAACAACTAAAACATCGGCATTATCATCTCCTTTAACAGGAAGATCCGGAATAAAATTAGCTACACGTCTTATTCTTTCAGAACGAATATCGGTCATTACCTGATGATTTTCTGGCACGTAGGATACAGTTCCTGTAACATCCATTTTTTCTAATCCTCCAATTCGATGCTCTAATCCTTTCGTTCCCGGAACCGCCCATTTTCTAGCAAGCTTTTCTGGATCTCTAGCATATGGCTGATAATCGTCTCCTTCTTTTGCAATAGGTACATTAATAGCACTTAGGTCAGACATTTTTGGAATACGCCATGGTTCGGCTCCATTTGCGATGAAACCATCCGTTAATAAGATTACAGGAGTCATGTGCTCCAAAGCGATCTTACCTGCTCTAAATGCGTATTCGAAGCAATTTGAAGGCGTACTTGCAGCTAAAACAGGCATTGGACACTCTCCACTTCTACCATGAATTGCTTGCATCAAATCCGATTGCTCCGTTTTTGTAGGCAAGCCTGTTGATGGTCCACCACGCTGAACATTTACAATTACTAAAGGCAACTCCGTCATAACAGCCAATCCAGCCGCTTCTGTTTTTAAAGCTAAACCTGGTCCTGAAGTTGTTGTAACTGCGAAATTACCGGCAAAACTTGCGCCAATAGAAGTACAAATACCAGCAATTTCATCTTCTGCCTGAAATGTTTTTACTCCAAGATCTTTACGAGCTGCAAGTTCCTGAAGAATCTCGGTAGCAGGTGTAATTGGATAAGAACCACAAAAAAGTTCTAAACCAGCTTTTTCTGCTGCTGCAATTAAGCCCCAAGCCGTTGCTTTATTTCCAGTAATATTACGGTAAGTACCTTTTTTAATTTTTGCAGGTGCTACGCTATAATTGTATGGTAAAGCTTCAATTGTTTTGGCAAAGTTAAAGCCAGCACGAAGTACTTTTTTATTTGCTTCAACTACCAATGGATATTTTTTAAATTTCTTCTCAAGAAATTCTTCTGAATGTTCTAAAGGACGATCAAACATCCAATAAACCATCCCCAAAGTAAACATGTTCTTACTTCGGATAATACTCTTTTGATCGAGTCCTGAATCCTTTAAACATTCTTTTGTAAGCGAAGTAACTCTGGCCTTAATCAGATTGTAATCTGAAAGTTTTTCATCATCCAATGGGTTGGAATCGTAACCCGCCTTTTCAAAGTTTCGATCCGTAAAACTATCTTCGTTAACTATAATGGTTCCACTAGCCTTCACCCATTTCAAATTTGCCTTTAAAGCAGCAGGGTTCATAGCGACCAACACATCTGCATAATCACCTGGTGTATTCACCTCCATATGACCGAAATGCAATTGAAAACCGGAAACACCACCAACTGTTCCTTGTGGTGCTCTAATCTCTGCTGGATAATCAGGAAAAGTAGCTACATCATTTCCGAATAAAGCTGAGGTATCGGAAAATTGCGTTCCTGTTAGTTGCATTCCATCTCCAGAATCTCCCGAGAATCTAATTACAACATGTTCCTTTTCAATGACTTTTGTCTTTTGACTCATGACTATTTTGAATTAATCTTGAATTTAATTCTTTAGTTTTGTTAGTTGTTTCAATTTTGAATTGTTTATAACATCTCGCACTAAGTATGTTATTTAACATGGATAAAGGTAACGTTTCCAAGATTTTAGACAAGAAAAGTATTAAAATTTTAATGACTTTTTGCAATCGTTTGTGTTATAAAAAGTTACATCTAACTTATGTATTAAATTAAGGCTGGTAAGGAGTTGATTAAGTCTGAATAAGGAATATCAAACCGAAGAAAAGGGTAATTTTGAAAGAAATTTAATCAGCACAACAAGCCACTAACCAAAGCACAATAATTTGCGTCTATTTTAAAACGCAAAAAAAGGTGTCTCAAATAAATGAGACACCTTTAATATATTCAAGAATAGATTATCTACTAATAATCATCTTCAGTAAAACCAGTATAACGG
>JADGFH010000818.1 GCA_016743925.1 Labilibaculum sp. | reverse complement strand
GTGTAGCGTAGCCCGGTTATCGCGCCTCGTTTGGGACGAGGAGGTCGCAGGTTCGAATCCTGCCACCCCGACCAAAAAGAGAGAATCTAATTTTAGATTCTCTCTTTTTTTATGCAATAACTTTCCAAAGTTGATCAGTAAAAAGATCGTTTGGATCAATTCAAATATCAGGTGGGGTAGAATTTTTATGCATATATTTTAGCGACTCTAAAAAGGAAGAAGTTAATATCTCTCACCCCTCTAAGTGATGCCCTGAATGCTTTCAGTTTTGCATTGAAAGATTCCGCAGAAGCATTAGTACTTCGGTTTTCAAAGTAGTTTAAAATACCTTGATAATGATCTTGGATCGTGTTTTTTATACTTCTGAATGATTTAAACCCAGTCTCTTCAACCTTTCTAAACCAATGAGCTAATTTTGTATAAGCAATTCCTTTTTCTTTGGTTTGTGTGAATATCAACCTCAGGTTATGTGTTAACATGTAGGCTTCTTTTATATCAGGATATTGAGCAAATAAAATTTTTGCACGTGTTTTCTGATTTCTCGTCCAATTGTTTGCAGATTTAAAAAGTAAATACCTGCTTCTTGCTAAAAGTTGCTTATTAGAATCCCCATTATCCAATATAACTGGCTGATATTTCTCTTCTCTGTAATTAGCTTCTCTTATCGCATTAGATTCTTCATTTAAAGCATCCCAGCGATGAGCTATTCGCATTTCCTGTAAACCATCATAAGCCAATTTCTGAACATGAAAGCGATCAATAACCCTGCTGGCTTTAGGAAAGCTTCTTTTTACGATTTTATTCATGCTTCCTGCCATATCAAGAGTTACTTCTTCGACTAAACCTCTAATACTCTCAGGAATCTTCTTTAAGATAGATATGATATTTTCAGATCGAGTCCCTTGAATCATGGCAACCAGTGCTCCTTTTCGACCTTTAGCCACTTTATTAGTAAGTATCGTATAAAGCTCGCCATTGGTTAAGGCTGTTTCATCAATACTAAGGTTAGGACCAATGTTTTCAGGAAAAAGCATCCACTTGTGAGCATGAGATTTCTGATCCCACTGATTAAAATCACTTAAGTGATCCTTGTATTGCTGGGAAAATTGATTCCCATCGATATAATAATGTTTTTCAAGGCTTTTACTGCTAATCGGGTATTTGTCCAAATAATTCTTTTAAAAAAGAAGCGAACCCTTTTGTATATCGAGCTCCCTTTGCTATCAAATCCCAATCTCTACTTACAATCTGACCCGTAGAACGAACGAGCCACTTCCTTTTGCGAACATGTAAGTAAACCATGCGTTCTCGAATGGGGTAATCTTGAATTACAACCGCTGACTGAAAGCCTTTTGAAGTCAGCTTTTCCGTTGAAAACTCTTCTGGTAATTGATATAACTCATCCAAATGAACGTCCAATCTCTTTTCATCAATAATAACTTGAGTGATCTCAAAGTAGGAAAATATTTCTTCTGGTAAAATTGCTTGAAGTAGTAACTTATAATGATCTTTATTTGAATCCATGCTATAAAATTAAGATTCAAATATTCATCTATTTTTATTCTCCACCAACTTTTCGAATTGATCCGATCGTTTCCTTACATTTGTATCCAACTTACTAAACAACATTGCAACAAAATGGAATCTATAAAAGAATTATATCGTATTGGTTGTGGTCCGTCGAGTAGTCATACAATGGGACCTAGGAAAGCAGCAGAGCAATTTCTAGAAAGAAATGACAATGCAAGCAAATTCGAGGTAACGCTTTTTGGCAGTTTAGCTGCTACAGGAAAAGGACACTTAACCGGTGTTGCTATTGAAAGTGTATTTGAAGGAAGAAATTTAGAGCTGATATGGAAACCGGAAGAGTTTTTAGAAAAGCATCCAAATGCAATGCAGTTAAAGTCATTTGATGCAGAAGGAACGCTTCTGGAAGAATGGACTGCTTATAGTGTGGGAGGAGGTGCTATTATTGATGACAAAACAGAATTAGCATCAGAGACTGTTTATGATCTTACAACAATGGATCAGATATTAGATTGGTGTAAAAGTAATGAAAAACAGCTTTGGGAATATGTTGAGTTAAGAGAAGGTAAAGAAATTTGGGCTTTTTTAGATGAGGTTTGGTCAGCTATGAAAAAGGCGATAAAAGCTGGAATGAACAATGAAGGAGAATTGCCTGGTGGTTTGAGATTACCTAGGAAATCTCACTTGTATCATTTAAAAGCAAAAACATACAGTGGCCCAATGAAGAAGCGATCAATGCTTTATGCATATGCATTGGCTGTTTCTGAGGAAAATGCTGCTGGAGGAGTGATTGTTACCGCTCCAACCTGTGGAGCTTGCGGTGTCCTTCCCGCCATTTTATATTATCACAAAAAATTTTACAAATTTGGTAAGAAAGATATTTTAAAAGCGCTAGCTACAGCAGGTTTAATTGGAAATTTAGTGAAAACTAATGCTTCTATTTCTGGGGCCGAAGTAGGTTGTCAGGGAGAGGTTGGTACTGCTTGTGCTATGGCATCTGGGGCAGCAACACAATTGCATGGAGGAACAGTGTACCAAGTTGAATATTCCGCAGAAATGGGCTTAGAGCATCATCTAGGATTAACGTGTGATCCTGTTTTAGGATTAGTGCAAATACCTTGTATAGAACGTAATGTTTTTGCTGCAGCAAGAGCCTTAAATCACAATACGTTTGCCTTGTTGTCAGATGGTCGTCATCGAATTAGTTTCGATCAGGTAACCGAAACAATGATGAAAACAGGTTTAGATTTATCTTACTCTTATAAAGAGACCTCATTAGGTGGCTTAGCTTCATTAAAGGGATTTACC
>JADGFH010000817.1 GCA_016743925.1 Labilibaculum sp. | reverse complement strand
GTATGGGATTTACTGTTAGAGAAATTGAAATACTAACAGGAGTCTCCAAAAGTCAAGTATCACGAGAGTTGAAGGAGTGATGAATATTGAATAACTTATTACAATTAAAAAATACTTTTGACCAAGCAAGTAGTAAGGGAAGACCTTCTTCACCTAATTTACCATCTAATCAATCTGTCAATGCATCAAAATTATTTGTATTGTTAAAAAACTTAAATGAATTACAAGAGTATTGGCAAAATCAGAATTTATTACCAGGAGCACTTATTACAGTGTATTATAATAAGGTTGCAGCTAAAAGTAATAGACTACAAGGTCTTTTAGGAAATAGTTCGACTACTCCTAATAAATCTATAGTAGGTGCAAAGTTTTCGCTTGATGAATCACCAAAACATATAATTACACATTATGTTTCTCAAAAAATTATAAAAGAATCTATTACACGATTAAAATATACTATTGATGTTTTAAATCAAAAGTTTGATGGTGAAATAAGTCATGATACAATAAAGAAAATAAACGGGAAAGAAATTCCCTATACTGCTACTGAAATCGTAAAAACAACTTTTCTTAAAATAATAGTAGATACATATTATGTTGAAAAGTTTGATATATCCATTGATGATATTGTCTTGGAAAATGATGCAATTATTACCCTATATAAAACAAATGTAAGGACTATACCATTATTAGAACAAATTGGAATTAATATTTTATCAAGCCGTATAATGGATGAAACTACTATTTTGTTACGTCCTGATGAGTTAGCAATTTTGAAGACGAAAGCTCCATTTTTAATATCTATGGCAGTAAGTGATTTATCTGAAATAACAAAAGATAACTTTGAATTTATTGATGAGGGAGTTATAAGTATAAGGTCACCCGAAAATGAACCAACTATTGGTGTTATAGATACCCTCTTTGATAAAAATGTATATTTTTCAGAATGGGTAGAGTATACAAATATGTTAGCTATTGACATACCTACCTCCCAAAATGATTATGAACATGGCACAGCTGTTACATCTATAATTGTAGATGGACCAGCATTTAATCCAAATTTAGATGATGGATGTGGAAAATTTAAAGTTCGACATTTTGGTGTGGCGAGTGGTACTAGCTTTAATTCATTTACAATACTTAGAAATATAAGTGAAATTATAGCTACGAATAGAGATATTAAAGTTTGGAATTTATCTTTAGGTTCAAAACTTAGTATAAATCCTAACTTCATATCTCCAGAAGCTGCCATTTTAGATAAAATACAGTTTGAAAATGATGTTATATTTGTTATTGCTGGAACAAATTTATCTTTTGGCGAAACTAAGGTAAGAACTGTTGGAGCTCCTGCTGATTCAATTAATTCTATAGTTGTAAATTCTGTAGATATGAATAATAAGCCTTCTTCATATAGTAGAAAGGGTCCAGTCTTATCATTTTTTATTAAACCTGATATTAGTTATTACGGGGGTGATACTAACGAACCAATTAGAGTTTGTACTCCAAATGGAGAAGCACGTGTTCAAGGAACTTCATTTGCATCTCCATGGATTTCTAGGAAACTATCATATTTAATTAATATTTTAGGACTAAGTAGAGATATTGCAAAAGCATTAATTATAAATTCTGCTACAGGGTGGGAAAAAGAACAACATAGCTCATCACTCATAGGTCATGGAATTGTTCCAAAAAGAATAGAAGATATTGTAAATTGTAAGGATGATGAGATACAATTTATTATAGAAGGTATTTCAGAGAAATATGATACATATAATTACAATATACCTATTCCAGTAATTAAAGAAAAACATCCTTTTATTGCAAAAGCTACACTTTGTTATTTTCCCGCTTGTTCAAGAAATCAAGGCGTTGACTATACGAACACAGAACTAGATATAAAGTTTGGTAGATTAGATAATAAGGGGAAAATTAAATCTATAAATAAAAATTACCAAACAGAAGAAATTAATCAACATACTTGGGAGAAAGATGCTAGGCAATTTTTTAGAAAGTGGGATAATGTAAAGCATATACAAGATGTTTATACTGGAAGAAACAAAGAATTAAAGGCTTATGATAATCCTTTATGGGGATTAAGTCTTAAAACTAAAGAGCGACTTGATGAAAAATTTGGTGAAGGTCTTACGTTTGGTATTGTAATAACTCTAAAAGAGATAAATGGGGTTAATAGAATAGATGAATTTATTAAAAATGCTCAACTCCGAGGTTGGTTAGTTAACAAGATTGATTTAGACACAAGAGTTGATATTTTCAATTTAGCAGAAGAAGAAATTGACTTTGAATAATCAGTTATAGTTCGAATAAGTATTAATATTTAGATTATCTTGTACAACAATTCTTACAACGCCAATTCACAATTAAGCATTTGATGCACAGCACTACTTTCAATTTACATCATTTGGTCTTGTGTCTAGTTCCTCAAGATTATAGTTTGTAGATTCACAAGAGCTTGAAAAAAATTGATTTCATTATGGTCTTCTCGTTTCAACTAAACCTACATTAACTTTATATGTATAAATATGGTCTAGTTCTCCATCTAATGGATACCATTCAAAAGTGATAGTATCCAGTTCATTTTTGTCATTAAAGTTCATATCAGTAATATTAATAGTTGTATTTCTGTATTTAGTTCTACTATTTTTTACTACTTCATAGCTTGAGCTTCTACTATCATTTAAGTTCCAACCATAACCAGCTGGAAATTTGATATTTGTACCATTAAAATATCTACCATTACCTCTATCGTCATATACTCTACCTATACCCATATCATTAGATACGAAGTATTGTACTTTATCATCTCGTTCTCTTGTATAA
>JADGFH010000816.1 GCA_016743925.1 Labilibaculum sp. | reverse complement strand
CCTATTATGTTTAGAGCTTTCCAAACGTAATCTACGCAACTATTATTAAGACCGTTGTAATAACTACTAAAATCAAATGGTTTTCCATCAAGGTTATCCTTATTTCCAAAAGCTTTTAATTTATTATATTGTGCCTGTGATATAACTATCTTGCCTGTATAGTAGGTTCCTTCGTAAGCTTGGTCATCATTATCCCATATTTTACCTGGACCATCCATTTCTGTTACTTCTGGAGCAAACCCATATGAACTTGTGCTAGATCCATTTGAGAGTGAATACCACATATGTCCTGTTTTTGTATTGTGTGGATCTTTTGGATCACTATAAAAAGTTCCTCTTGCTGATATTTTTACTGTTACTGAGTACATTTTAAATTCCTTTATTTATATCTTCTTGTCATATTAATACGAAAAGTTGTTTCTATACCTTTTAGTTCCCTAAAAGCCTTTAAGCTTTCAACTCTTATAAAATATTTACCTTTTTGTAAAGATATTTGTTCAAAATCTCTCCCCAAAAAACCACTAGAACCCTTTGTTTGATATATTTTATCTTTGATTAGCTCTTTTGTACCATTTTTATTTAGTTTGTAAAGAGTCACATGAAGTGGAATAATAGTTCCATCAAGATTATAGTTTTTATCTATCAAATCACCATAATTTCTCTTTGCATATTCATAATCATTAAAACTTGATTGTTTTCCACTATATGGGTTATATGCATTTAATCCAAGAAAAACCCTCATTTTTTTAATATTATTAAAGTTATTTTTCCTTGAATCTGCATCCAAAAAATAAAAAGAAAAATAATAACCCCGTTTATCTTTTATTTTAAATTCACTTTCAACTATAATTCCTTTTTTACTCAAATCTATGGGTATACGCAAAGGTACAGCTATGCTAGAATCAAATTGCATTCTTATTAAACTAAACACGTCACGAAACCACCAATTAGCATTTAGAAGATTAGATAATATAGTTATTGTTACTATTACCGCCGCTATCACTATCACTCCTGCTTTTACCATGATTGTTCTCCTTCAATCTTTTTAATACCTATCACTTTTCCTCGTTCAAATGCTACTTGAAAGCTCTGTGTTTCTTTGTATTGGGTACTATTTTGAAAGCTCATCCATATTTGAGAGTTATCTGGATTTGTTGTTTGAGCTTGTATAACTATATTTGGATCTATACCCTCTTTCCAAACATCTTTATCTGCTATTACTCTAAAGAAGTAAGCACCTCCTGCTAAACTAGCTTGAAGAGTATTCATTCCTTGAGTGATTTTCCCTTTTTTTATACTTTGTTGTATCTTTTTTGGAAACTGTTCAGGATTTTCTAACATCATCTTTTTTGTATTATCATTCATTTATGATTCCTTTTAGATTATGTATGTTTGTTACATGTAAACATTTTTCTTCTCTCATATTTGCCTCTTTGCGTACACCACTTCTTTACATGTAAAGGTTTTAACAAGCCCTTAGATGTAGAGAGTTTAATTCATTATTTATTGTAGTTTGAATATTCAAGTTAAGTTCTTCTTTTTCATCATCTTGTATTTTCCATACTTTCTCATTGAATGTTGTTTGTATTTGAAATATAGTGGCATAATCGTTATCTTCATAGAACTCGCTTTTTCCTACTTTGGTTTTTACTCCTGTTAAATCAACTCCATTGAATTGTATTTTTCCTTTGCCATCATTGTCTATTATGGTATCGTCTTTTGCTGCAATGTAGGTGTCGTAACCTGAGCCTCCTTCTAGGTAGTCGGCTCCGCCCTCACCTATAAGACTATCATTGCCTTTGCCTCCCAATACATCATCACTACCTTCTCCACCTACAAGAGTATCTTTTCCATCATCTCCAAGAAGAATATCTTCTCCTTTACCACCTTTAATATAATCATTTCCACGTTCTCCAAATATTAGGTCGTTTTTATTGGTGCCTTGTAAGTTTATATCATGATCATTATTGCCTTCTATATAATCATAACTTGCAAGTCCTTTACCAACTATTACTTCACCATTAATATTTACACCTTCACCATATTCATTAATTAACTTTATTTTAGCTGTACTAAAATCACTACTATCTGTAATAATATTTTTATATTTTGTATACATACGAATTACTTGCTTTGAATGTTTTACTGTTATAGAACCAGATTCATAGAGATTAAACATTGATGCTTCTGCTATTCTTCTAAGATTAAATTCTGGATGAGATGGTGATGTGTTATAACGAATCTCAAACCAAGCTTCAGCACGATTATCATTTGCAAGTGCTTTAATAAGCTTTGAACTGCTTATTGTTCCATCTACTCCTCTTAAATACGTTTCTGCTTGGTAATACATTGACATTATTGCATTGTATTCACCAGAGTATTTTGAAACATATTGTCCAATCATCTTATCTAAGACTTTTGCTTTTTTGTCTATTACTTTTTTTAAAGCTATTGTTGCTTCCGATTTTCCTGAAGAATTATTTTCAAAAATAAAACCTTCAGTTAACCCATATTCTTTAGCTAAATTATTAAGTAGTGATTTTTTTGCTTCAACTTGTACATAAGTTAATTTACCTTTAATATCCCTTCCCTCTTTTAATAATGTATCAAATGCACTAAAAGATACTGCACTATAAATTCCTTTTGCTTCTAAAACTTCTTTTAGAAAATATGTTAAATTAGCTCCGTAACCTATGGATATATAACCTTGATCATAATATGGATTTCCATTGTGACCAAATTCTTCTCTTTCTTTAATTAGTCTAACTAATGCTTCTTTTGAACTTGTATGTGTATTACTTAACATTTCATTTCCTTAATTAATTTTTTATCATAATTTTAAATGAA
>JADGFH010000815.1 GCA_016743925.1 Labilibaculum sp. | reverse complement strand
GCTTATCTCTCTTCTTGATGATACTGGTAAAGAATTAACACCACACGAAATAGGTTTACGATTAACAAGAGAGAATTTTAGCAATCAAATTCCTGAAATTGAAGAAATTACTCAAATTTTACGAGGCAATAGACAAACTGTAAAAATAGGTGATAATCACTTCAACCGAATTCGTTGTCTTTATGTAGATACCAACTTCCATAAAGTTTTTAGTTTAAAACCCATTTCTGGCAAGACAACTCGACTTTTCTCAAATCCTAACGGATTTGTCATTAATTCATCTACTGCACTCAAACTTTTTGGAACCACAAATGCTGGCGGAAAAGAATTTGAGCTGTTTGGAAATTTATTTACCGTTAGTTCGGTTGTTGAAGATCTTCCGCTAACCTCTAGCTACGATTTCGACATGCTATTACCTTTTTCTGGTTTCCCAAGGAAAGCTGGACACAGAAGCCTTGAATATTACACTTATATTTTATTAAAATCAGATGTAGATCACAAAAGTTCAATTGAAAAAATAGAAAAAACGTATAGTAAAATGCTTGATGATGCTTTTGGCGATTACGGTGAAAAAACCGGATCTTATTTGCAAAATCTGGCGGATGTTCATCTACGATCAAATTGCAATTCAGAATTAAAAGAATCAGGAGATATTAATACCATCTATATTCATATTCTGCTTGCTCTTTTAATATTAGCCATTGCGATTATCAACTTCATCAATATTATTATCGTTCAATACGATAGTAAATTGAATCAAATTGGGATTAAAAAAGCAATTGGTGCTGAACGTAGTGATTTAATAAAAGATTTTCTCGGACGAACCATCCTTTCATCGATGATTGCACTTTTGTTCGGGATTATACTTTCAGAAATTCTAATGCCATTATTTGGAGAATTGATGAATCGAGAATTGAAAATTGAATATCTAAAAAATCCAATACTTTTTGTTGGACTTCCTTGCATGGCTTTACTGGTCGGTTTAATTTCCGGATTGTATCCAGCAATCACAATTACGAAATACACACCTGCGACAATCATTAAAGGAACTTTACAAAATAACCACAAGAACAATCTTTTATCTCGTACCTTAGTTGTCTTTCAATTTACAGCTTCTTTTGTTTTATTATCAGCTATTCTCATTTCTCAAGAGCAAATTAGTTTCATGAAAAATGTAGATTTAGGTTTTGAAACAGAACAAGTAATTGCCATCAATAATTTAAGTAAAAAGCAAAAACAATCTTATTCTTCGATAAAAGAAGAGTTGCAAAAAATACCTCAAGTTAAACATGTTAGTGCTAGTCTTCATTTACCAGGTGGTGGCGGAAGTGGTCAAATCTTTCGAATGTACGGAACAGATATTAAAAGCTCCAAAAATTTTAATGAATATCGTGTTCGGCCTGAATATTTTAAAATGCTTGGAATAAAATTTTTAGAAGGATATGAATTTATGGATAGCCAAGTAGATAGTTGCAAAAGTATTATTCTTAATGAAGCTGCAGTTAGAAGTTTGGAAATAGATGATCCATTAGGCAGAATTGTTTGGTTTCATGGAGGCAAATACGAAATTCAAGGAATTGTTAAAGATTTCCATTATTCCTCTTTACGAGAAGAAATAGCTCCTTTAATGTTTACTTGTTTTAGCTATGATCAGAATATTCAATTTGTTTTGTTAAAGGTAAAAACGAAAAACATAAATGATTTACTTTCAAAAATCAAGGAGAAATTTAAATTAATAGATCCAGAAAGAGTTAATTTTCATTTGTTTATTGATGATGTCTGCAGAGATCAGTACCAACAAGAAGAAAGGTCTCAAACGCTTACCACTTTTTCATCAATTCTTTCTATTCTATTAGCGCTACTTGGTTTGTATACACTAACCCTATTCATGGTTCAGAAACGAACGAAAGAAATTGGCATAAGAAAGGTTACCGGAGCAAGTATATTACAAATTACATCTCTTTTATTCTCGACCTTTTCAAAATGGATAGCAAGTGCATTTCTAATCGGAATACCTATAGCTTGGTACGTCATGAACAATTGGTTAGAACAGTTTGCTTACCATATTAAAATTACTCCATTACCGTTTGTAATTGCAGGTTTTATAACAGCAACTTTTGCCTTTCTAGTTGTTGGTGGACAAACATGGAAAGCTGCAAACCAGAATCCTGTTGATTCCTTGAGAAGTGAATAATACTGATTCATTTTAATTACATAAATTAAAAAATCCGCGATCTAATATGATCGGGGATTTATTTTTAATAAAACCATTTCCTCACCAAACCCTAATTTTAAATGCTTTAAAACTGATTCAAGATTAGCTCATAAACAGTATCTAATCAATAATTTGAACATCAATACGTGTTATCTTATCAAGCAATAGTAAGGGAAAACCACTTAAATAGAAATTATAAGTAAAAAACCCTCCTTTACCTAAATTGTAATCAAGATTAAATCTATTTTCGACATCCCTCGTAAATTCATAAATCACAAAATCATTTTCATCAAAAAAACTAATAAAATAATCATCTTTATAATAACTATGATTGGACTTGACCAGTGCTTCCTTCTTAATATTACTCCGATCAGAAGTAACTAGTTTGTTCTCACTAATAAATTGAAAATAATATCTTTCATAAACAGCAAATTCATTATCATCATCGTCCTCCCTGTGCTTTGTAATATTACGCTTTAAAATTATTTGATTAGTAATCTTTAAAGGTTCGGATGCAGATGTAATCTCAAAATTAGTTGCAACGGCACCTAATTTCTCTGAAATAGTTTGAGATTTAACCCCAAAAGCAACTAAAACCAATAACACAGTAATTATACTCTTCATTTTACACATTTAAAT
>JADGFH010000063.1 GCA_016743925.1 Labilibaculum sp. | reverse complement strand
GTTTTGATCCACTAATACGAATGATTCCTGAGTCATTGAAACCTTGTTTATATTTTATACTTAAAAGTTTATCGTCACTAAAGGAACCATGCTTTCGAAAAACATCAATAGCATTATTATAATAATCCGTAATAAAATCATTGAAACTAGTATCCATATCATGAGCTAAATCAAAGCCATTCCCTATTATAATTAGCCTATTCATTCTTTTAGATTTTAAACAATTACAGTTTACCGTATGAGTTATATTATAAACATAATGTGTATTGTTAAAATTAAGCTCAGACTTAAACTCATCAGAAATCTTATCAAAATACGCTTTCATGTAGCAAAAAAGGCTGCCATGTCACTTTTACCCCCGCCATGTCGAAAAATAGGGCGTCATGTTACCTTTTACCCTCTCATGTTGGAAAAATAGTGCTCATGTTGGTTTTGATCCCTCCATGTAGGAAAAAAAGTCGCTATGTTACTTTTTAACCCGTCATGTTGAACATGGAGACTAAATAAGTAACATGACGACTCAATAAAGTAACATGAGCAGTAAAATAATAACATGAGCACATAAAAATCGACATGGCGCAATCTAAATCAACATGGCGGCTTTAATCAATAGAATTCCTCGAGTTTTGCCTCGGGGTTTCAGAGGAAAGATTGAAAACCTAAGGTTTTCATAACGCTTAAAAAGCGTATTCTCTACTAATAAGCAAGAGATTTGCCTTTTAACAGAAGATATCTCACGAAAGTGAGATTCCATTAAATACCTCGTGGGCTTGCCCCGGGGTTGTTTATTTCGTTTGTAGTTTCTGTCAAATTGAGATAAATTACCTCTCTAAAGAATGGAATCATTTTAAATAATCTTTCCATTTGATTTTGAAATCCTTAAAAAGCGTGTAATTTTGTAGCCCAGTTTACTGAACAGCCAAAAATTAGGATTTTAATTGGTTAAGAAGAACGATTTGAAAGACAAGTACAAAGAAATATTCGATAAAGGAACAGATTTACCTCTAGTTGAGGATTTCTATACCATACAAGGGGAAGGGTACCATACGGGCAAGCCAGCATATTTCATTCGTATTGGCGGATGTGATATAGGTTGTCAATGGTGCGACAGTAAAATTTCATGGAATCCATCAGAGCATCGATTAATCTCTGTGGAAGAGGTTGTGCGCAAAGCTGTAGAATCGCCAGCTAAAGCTGTTGTAGTAACCGGGGGAGAGCCTTCTTTGTATAATTTGGAGCCTTTGTGTACCGAATTGAAAAAGCATAATATTGAAAATTTCCTAGAGACATCAGGCGCTTACGAGATAAGTGGTGAGTGGGATTGGATTTGTTTATCGCCAAAGCGTAATAAGTTGCCAGTACCATCATCTTATCAAAAAGCAAATGAGTTGAAGGTGATAATTTTCGACTTGGAAAAAGATTTTGCATGGGCCGAGGAATTGGCTAAGAATGTAGGAGATGATTGTTTGTTATACTTACAGTCGGAGTGGAGTCAGTACGTTCACAATGTAAAACCAATAGTAGAATACGTAAAGAATAACCCTAAATGGAACATTTCTTTACAGGCACATAAATTTATGAGAATTCCCTAAGGAAATAGATAGTATAATATAAAAAGCTGAATCTTAATTAGATTCAGCTTTTTTTGTTGCTTCCGAAGAAGTTTCATTAGGTGTGGTTAATGTTGCTTAGAAAGATACTCCAAAAACAAGGAATAAATTCTCAGCCATTGGGTTAGCAATTACTGATGCTGATAGTGGTAATGAAAAATTTTCTGTGATAACAACTTCTTTAGATGCAGTAAATCCCATGTTTAGAAATCCTGCAGTGTCACCATAAAATCCTGATTCTCCTTTGTCTTCGTCTGCATCGATAGGTGTGAAACCTGCAAATAAATCAATGGCTACTTCTTTGTAGGTGAAACCATAGCCTAATTCGATGTAAAGAGAATTTTGCTGATCGCTATCGGCGTCCTGGTCAGCACCCCAGAAATTCATGGCAGCTAAAATGCTAATTGGAAATCCGTCACTCCCATTAAAAGCAAGAGTAGCTTCCATGATATGTCCTGTAGATGCTTTTTTATAATCGAAGTAGCTGTTGTTTACAGCAATTCCATCTGTTGGGAAAAAATAATCGGTTACAGTAGCTGTGAATAAATCATCAGCAAAAGTGTATGAAGCATAAAGATCAGCTTCTGCTCCATCAGAACCATCTTGTGCGTAAGATCCCCAGGCTCCTAATGCGAATCCTCCTTTGCTGTACTCAACTGCCGGTTGTATTACAGGACCTGTAGAAAATTGTGTTCCTCTCCATACATATCGACTCATAAGATCAGCGCCAAATGTAACTTCTCCCTTTTCTTGAGCAAACAGATTTCCGGTTACTACAAGAGTACACATAAGTATTGTGAAAAATTTTCTTGCTTTCAACATAGTAATAGATTTTAGATTAATAAATATGGTAAATGGTTAATATCATTAAATGATAACAATGTGGTTACTTGTTTAATTTTTAGTTAAAAAACCAAACCACCCCCTTTTTGAGAGGGGGTAGTTGTGGAATGAATCAACTAATTTCTATCCTAACCCTAACATGAAAGGGTTTCCATTTCAAAAGTATGAAAAAAAATGAATAATACTATTGTTTTTAGGGGGTGTGCCTTTAAAAAAATGCATTTTTTTTTCAATGCAAAGGTTTTAAATTAGGGGGTGTGGTGAAAAAAAACTATTTTTAGAGAAATGTAATATTGGTAATCGAGGAGGAATTGCTTTTTATCGTCAAATAATTGAAAACTTACTTTATTAATAAGGATTTGTTTTTCGATTCCTGATATGTTGACTGCGGTAGCGTGTTGAGTTAATTCTTTTTTATGAAAATAGTATTGGTATCTAAATGTGAGATTATTCTTGTATTCTTTATTGAGTATAAATTGTTAAGTTTTTCTTGTAGTAATAATAATGTCTTCAAAAAAAGAAGATATTTGTATTAAGAATCAAAAAATAAAATGATGGAGAGAAGCATAAAAGGTACTGAAACTGAAAAGAATTTATTGAAATCTTTCGCAGGTGAGTCTCAAGCTAGAGCGAGATATACTTATTTTGCAAAGCAGGCCAAGAAAGAAGGTTATGAGCAAATTGCAGCCATTTTTGTAGAAACAGCTGAGCAAGAAATGCAGCATGCCAAAAGATTTTTTAAATTTTTAGAAGGTGGTGATGTTGAAATTACCGCAGCTTTTCCTGCAGGAAAAATTGGAACAACAATTGAAAATTTGAAAGCTGCAGCAGGTGGTGAGAATGAAGAGTATACAGAATTGTATCCTGAATTTGCACGCATTGCTGAAGAAGAAGGATTCAAAAAAGTGGCAACTGCATTTAAATTGATTGCTAAGGTTGAGAAAATGCATGAGCAAAGATATTTAAAGCTGCTAAGCAATTTAGAGGAGGAAAAGGTATTTGTTTCTGAAGAGAAAGAAGAATGGTATTGCAGAAATTGCGGTTACGTTCATGAAGGAACTAAGGCTCCTAATATGTGTCCTGCATGCGAGCATCCTCAATCATATTTTGAAAAGAAATCAACTAACTATTAATCGTTAGTATAAAAAAAGAGCTTCTGTAATGAAGCTCTTTTTTTTATGGAATTATTCGTCTAGTAAGTCTGGACGCAATCGTTTTGTTCTTTCGTAGGCTTGTTTTTCCTGCCATTTTTCAATTTTTTTATGATCTCCGGATAGTAAGATGTCTGGCACTTTCCATCCTCTGAATTCTGCAGGGCGTGTGTAAAGAGGCGGAGCTAAAAGGTCATCTTGAAAAGAATCTGTTAAAGCAGAAGTTTCGTCTCCCATTGCGCCAGGAATAAGTCTAACAACGCTGTCTGTGATAATAGCTGCGGCTAGCTCTCCCCCAGTTAAAACAAAATCTCCTATTGATATTTCTTTGGTGATAAAGTGATCACGAATGCGTTGGTCAATACCTTTGTAGTGTCCACAAAGAATCATGATATTTTCTTGAATCGATAAAGTGTTTGCAGTCCTTTGATCATATTGGTCTCCATCGGGAGTTGTGAAAATGATTTCATCGTAAGTTCTTTCTGCAGTTAATGATTCAATTGTTTTTACAATTGGTTCAAGTCGCATCACCATACCTGCGCCTCCGCTAAATGCATAGTCATCAACTTTTTTGTGCTTGTCTTCCGAGTAATCTCGAATGTTATGAATGTAGATTTCTACAATTCCATTGTCTTTTGCTCTTTGAATAATAGAGTGGTTTAGTGGACTTTCTAATAATTCAGGAACAACAGTAAGTATATCGATTCTCATTTTTTAAATTTTGTGTAAAAGTATGTAACCCAAACTTGGCTTGCAAGGAAATTGAAAATAGGCGCTAGGTATTTTGCTTTAAAAGACATTTTGTCATCTCATTTTCCTGAAGAACAGACATATCGACATGTTGATTTAATTTTATACGGCCATTTTGTGAAAGAAATTGTCTTGGTATAGACTTTGGAAATGTAAGTTCGAATTACAGAAATTAAATTTTGGGTTCCGGAGCCTGAAAAAATGCAAATAAAAAATAAGGAGATATAGATTATGACAATTTTAAAATATTCAAATAGAGGAAGTGATTTTTTTACAAATCAATTAATGAATCAATTGTTTAGAGAAACAAGAGGAGCTCTAGAAGGTAAGCTTGATGATGGAGGTGTAAATAGAACAAGTGTTAATGTTTACGAGGAAGAAAATAATTTCACGATTGAAATGGCAATACCAGGATTCTCAAAGGAAGATGTGACTGTAAAGGTTGAGAAAGGACTTTTGAGAATTTCGGTTAATAAAGAGGATAAGCAAGAGAGAAATTATTTGAGACGAGAATTTACCAATTCTAATTTAGAGAAGAGCTTTAAATTATCTGAAGGTATCGATGAAGAGCATATTTTTGCAGAGGTGAAAAGTGGAATGTTATTGGTGAATTTGCCAAAGATGAAAGTCGAGGAGCCTAAAGCAAGAGAGATAGAAATTAGGTAAATCAGTTATTTATTTATTTATTTATCAAGATTTTTAATGAGAAGTGCTTCATATGTAAAATGAAGAATATAGTTTATTGAATTTATATTTTACAATGAAAAAGTAAATGTTAGATTAAGTAATTAGTTGGTTTTAGTTGAGAGGTTCATGTTTTACGTGAACCTCTCTGTTTTTTAGGTAAATAAAATTGCCGAAAATCTTTGAGGATTAGCGCATAATTAGTTAAATTCGTAAGGAATGGACCTAAATAATCCTTTGGATATTGTATTGTTAACGTGGGTTTTCTTTAACGAAAAGCCAATCTAATGCAAACTACATGAAAGAAAAAGATCTATCAAACCTCTCACATGAGAATGAAGTGAATGAAAATTTGGAAGCTAAGGAAAATGTGATTGATTCTCATGAAAAAGAATCTGGAGAAAAAGAATCACCAGATACTCAAATTGAAAATGAAAAAACGGCACAAGAGGTAGAGCAAGGGGAAGTTGTTGCTGAAACGACAAGTAAACCTCCTGCAGATAATCTTGAAGAACAATCTGTGGTTGATACTGCACCTGTGGCAGAGGCCAAGGAGGAGAATAAACAGGAGGAATCTGAGCTTCAAAAAGAGCCTGATTATTCTACAATGGAGAAAAAGGAGTTGGTAGATCGTTTGGTTCTTTTACTGGACAATAAATCTGTAAAAGGAATAAGAGATCGGGTTGATGCGATTAAACACAATTTTTACAAAAAGCATAACGAAGAAGTTACTGAAGCCAAGAAGAAGTTTTTGGAAGAAGAAGGTAAAGAAGAGGGATTTTATTTTGGGAAGGATGACCTAGAATTAAAAATGAAGGAATTGCTTCAAGATTTTAGGGAACGAAAAACGGTTCAGAATAGAAATATAGAACAAGAAAAAGATGAGAATCTTAAGATGAAATATCAGATTATTGAGGATATTAAAGATCTGGTAAATAGAAAAGAAGCTTTTGATAAAACCTTTCATGAGTTTAGAATCTTGCAAAAAAAATGGCATGAAACAGGGATGGTACCTCAGCAAGCATTGAAAAATTTATGGGACAACTATCATCATCACGTTGAGAATTTTTACGATTATATTAAAATCAATAAAGAGCTTCGAGATCTTGATTTGAAAAAGAACCTAGCCATAAAGGTGAGACTGTGCGAAGAGGCTGAAAGTTTGCTAATCGAAGAATCGGTTGTGAAAGCTTTCAATACCTTACAAAAATATCACGAGCAATGGCGGGAGATAGGACCTGTACCTAGAGAACAAAAAGAAGAGTTGTGGGCAAGATTTAAGGAAGCAACAACAACAATAAATAAAAAGCATCAAGAGTTTTACGAAGGATTAAAGTCGGAACAGAAAGTTAATTTAGAGCGAAAATCTGTTCTTTGTGATAAAGCTGAGGTAATTGCAAATGCTGAGATAAAATCTCATAAGGAGTGGAATGAAACTTCAAAGAATATTTTAGACCTTCAGAAAGAATGGCGTACGATTGGTTTTGCACCAAAAAAGGATAACAACCGAATTTATCAGCGATTTAGGGCTGCTTGCGATTTGTATTTTGATAGAAAGCGGGAGTTTTATTTGAAGTTGAAAGATAAGTTGAGTGAAAACCTGATAACGAAAACGGAGCTTTGTGAGGTTGCAGAGGACTTGCAGGATAGTACAGATTGGAAGACGACAACAGATAAGTTGATTGCTATTCAAAAACAGTGGAAAACAATTGGTCCTGTTCCTAGAAAGGTGTCCGAAGAACTGTGGGTTCGTTTCCGAGCAGCTTGTGATAAATTCTTTAACAACAAATCGGAACATTTTAATCATGTTGATTCGGATCATATTGAGAACTTGAAATTGAAGGAGGAGCTAATTAAAAGAATATCAGAATTTAGTTTGTCGGAAGATGATGAAGGAAATATGAATGCAATTAGAAGGTTCCAAAAAGAGTGGGCGCAAATTGGTCATGTTCCTTTCAAGAAAAAAGATAAGATTCAGGATGAGTATCGTCGTATATTAAACGCCATTTACGATAAGATGGATTTGGATACCGAGGACAAAGAGGTTCAGAAATTTCAATCTAAGATTGACAACCTTTTAACCATGAGTCATTCGGAAGATAAGATTATTGTTGAGCGGAATAAAATTGCTGGGAAAATTAAACAGTTGGAAAGCGATATTGGATTGTGGGAAAATAATATTGGATTCTTCTCAGCATCAAAAACTTCAGGGTCTATAGTGCAAGAGATAGAAGAGAAAATTGAGAAGGGTAAACAAACTTTACAGCTTCTTCAAGAAAAATTAAAAGTTATTGATGGTTTAGTTTGATAGATTAAATCGATCGGAAAAATATAATCCTCCATTATTGTGATGGGGGATTTTTTTATTTCCACATTATTTGGATAATATGCTCGGATCGCTTGATTTTTAGGGGTGTTATGATTGTAGTTGATTGATGGTATCACTTTCTAAGATGGAGAGTTTTTAATCAAAAAATAAATGAAACGAACCTTTGTCAAAATTTGATCATGTGAAACATGTAAATAGTTTCCTAAAAATGCATAAATTAACTACTTTTGCAGCTTTAATAATCCATAAAACGTTTAGAAAGTGTCAACAACCAAATACATCTTCGTTACAGGTGGGGTAACCTCCTCATTAGGAAAAGGAATTATAGCATCATCATTGGCTAAATTATTACAAGCCAGAGGCTATTCCGTTACGAACCAAAAACTGGACCCTTATTTAAATGTCGATCCAGGTACTTTAAATCCTTATGAACATGGAGAGTGCTTTGTTACTGATGATGGAGCAGAGACCGATTTGGATTTGGGGCATTACGAGCGTTTTACGAACTATCCAACCTCACAGGCAAATAACGTGACTACTGGTAGAATCTATAGCAACGTTATCAGCAAAGAGAGAAAAGGGGACTATTTGGGTAAAACAGTTCAGATTATACCTCATATCACAGATGAAATTAAACGCAACATTAAAATGCTTGGTTCAAAGCACAAATTTGATGTTGTAATAACTGAAATTGGTGGTACAGTAGGTGATATTGAGTCTTTACCTTACATCGAGGCAGTTCGTCAGTTGAAGTGGGAATTAGGACGTGATGCTATGGTGATTCACCTTACATTAGTTCCTTATTTAGCTGCATCTGGTGAATTGAAAACGAAACCAACACAGCATTCAGTAAAATCATTATTGGAAACAGGAGTTCAGCCAGAAGTACTTGTACTTCGTACCGAGCATGAGTTACCAACTGATGTGCGTAGAAAAGTAGCATTATTCTGTAATGTAGAACCAAAAGCGGTTATTCAGTCGATTGATGTGAGTACCATTTACGAGGTTCCTTTAAAAATGCGTGAAGAAAAATTGGATGTTATCGTTTGTGAAAAACTAGGTTTAGATTTAAAAAAAGAACCTAAGTTGAAGGAATGGACGAAATTCTTAACTCGTTTACAAAACCCTAAATCAGAAATTACAATTGGTTTGGTTGGTAAGTATGTTGAATTACATGATGCTTACAAATCAATAGCAGAATCATTTATTCATGCAGGTTCGGTGAACGAATGCAAGGTGAACATTAAATGGATCCATTCGGAGAAATTGAACGACAAAACATACCAGGATGAATTGAAAGATTTGAAAGGTATTTTGGTTGCACCAGGATTTGGACACAGAGGTATGGAAGGAAAGATTCTTGCGGTTAAATATTCTCGTGAAAATAACATTCCATTCTTAGGAATTTGTTTAGGTATGCAGGTAGCAGTTATTGAATATGCCCGTAATGTTCTAAACTTAGAAGGTGCAGATTCGTTAGAGATGAATCCAAAAACACCACATCCAGTTATTAACTTGATGGAAGAGCAAAAGAATGTTACCGAAAAAGGTGGTACCATGCGTTTAGGTGCTTACGATTGTGAATTGAAAGATGGATCATATGCATTGAAAGCATACGAACAAAAAGAAATTTCAGAACGTCACCGTCATCGTTATGAGTTCAATAACGAGTATTTAGAGCAGTTCGAAGCGGCTGGATTAAAAGCAACTGGTGTAAATGTAGATACAGGATTAGTTGAAATCGTAGAATTGGAAGGACACAAATGGTTTGTTGGCGTTCAATTTCACCCAGAATATAAGAGTACTGTTATTAAACCACAACCTTTATTTGTAGAGTTTGTGAAGGTAGCAATGGAAGGTTAAGCTTAGGTGTAGAAATACAACAAATGCTTTCAATTCTTAGGAAATTAACTTATTTAAGAAATAAAAAGTAGAAAATGGATAAAAATTCGATTTTTGGCTTGTTACTAATCGGAGCGATTTTGATTGGGTATACCTACCTAACAAAACCTTCTGAGGAAGAAATTAAGGCCCAGCAAACTCGAGATTCAATTGCACTTGTTGAACGTGTACATAATGAAAAAATTGAGGCTGAAAGATTAGCAGGTTTAAAAGCTGAGTATGCTGAGATAAAACAAGATACTGTAGCTTTGAAAGAAACGTATGGCTCTTTTGCTAGTGCTGTTGGTCAGAAGGAGGAATTTATTACGCTTGAAAATGAGCTAGTAAAGCTTACGATCAACACAAAAGGAGGGCGAATTGCTAATGTTCAGCTGAAAGAATTTCAAACACATGACTCTTTACCATTGTTATTGTGGGAAGAGAAAAATAGTAAGTTTGGTATTTCTTTTTATGCAGAGAATAAGCCGATGAATACACAAGACTTGTTTTTTGTTGAAGCAAGTGGTGCAACATCCGTAGATGCAACAACTTCTGAAAAAGGAGTTAGCATGCGTTTAATGGTTGGCGACGATCAATACGTAGAGTACAAATATTCTTTGACTCCAGATTCGTATATGGTTGATTTTACTGTAAATTTGGTAGGTATGCAGAATTTGATTTCTCGCAATACTAACTTTGTTACATTCAACTGGCAAGCAGATCTTCCTAGTCAGGAAAAAGGACGTAAGTTCGAAAATCAATATACTGCCTTGTACTACAAATTCTTGGACGATGAGGTAGATTACCTTTCTGTTTCTGGAGAAGATGAGGAAGATTTAGCAACAAAAGTGAAATGGATTGGTTTTAAGCAACAATTCTTCTCATCTGTTTTAATTGCTGAAAATTCTTTTAAAGGTGTGAAGCTGAAGTCTGTTGATATGGAAGAAGATGCTCCGGTATTGAAAAATCTTTCGGCAGAAATCACATTGCCATATAGTGGCAATCAAGTGGAGAGTCATCCAATGAAATTCTATTTTGGACCTAATAAATTCGAAACTTTAAGAGAATATGGTAAGGATCTTGGAGGTAAGGATATCGAAATGCATAAGTTGATCGATTTGGGATGGATGATTTTCGGATGGGTTAACAGATATTTTGTTATTCCAATTTTCAACTTCTTAGAAGGTTTTATTTCTAATTACGGTATCATCATTCTAATTCTAACCATCATTATTAAGCTGATTTTGGCACCTTTGACTTACAAGTCATATATGTCAACGGCGAAAATGAAAGTGTTGAAGCCTCAGATTGATGCAATTAATGAGAAAATTCCGAAAGACAAAGCAATGGAACGCCAGCAGGCAACCATGGGATTGTATAAACAAGCAGGTGTAAACCCGATGGGTGGATGTTTACCAATGTTGGTGCAGTTCCCATTCTTAATTGCCTTGTTCCGATTCTTCCCTGCATCATTCGAATTGCGTCAGCAAAGTTTCCTATGGGCAACCGATTTATCGTCTTACGATTCAATTGTAACTTTACCTTGGCATATTCCAATGTATGGAGATCACATTAGTTTGTTCTGTTTGTTAATGGCAGCTACCAACTTAGTGTACACTCGTATGAATGGTCAAATGACGCAGACATCGAACCAGATGCCAGGTATGCAAACCATGATGTATTTAATGCCAGTTATGTTCTTGGTATGGTTTAACAACTACGCATCAGGTCTTTCTTATTACTACTTTATTGCAACATTATTTACCATTATTCAAACTATTGCTATTCGCAAGTTTATGGTTGATGATGATAAGGTATTGGCAATGTTAGAAGCAAACAAGAAAAAGCCAGCAAAGAAGAAATCTAATTTTCAAAAACGCTTGGAAGAAGCCGCTAAACAAAGAGGCAAAAAATAAGATCTTATTACCTTGATATATAGAAAGAGCTCCAGTTTTGGAGCTCTTTTTTTTGTGGGGCTAATAATCTCATCCCTCAACTCCTTTTCCTCAAGGTGATGGGGAGCATTCTGCTGATTGATTTTTTGTAATTCCCTCTCCTTGAGGAGAGGGCTAGGGTGAGGTATTTTGAAGCAATTGTGTTGTAATCATGTTGAATAACATGAATTTGTGTCTTTCTATTGATGCAATAATATCGGAAATTATAGTTTGTGAAACTCTAGTGTGTAAGCCAGTGAAGTTGGGTAGTTTTCTGTGAACCTCCGCAAAGGCTTCTGTCTTTTAGTCCTCTTCTCAAATACGCAGTAAACAAACTAACCCATTTCCAAAATCAAATTAGCCATGGCTAAATTTACCAAAGAGAATGCCTTACGTTATCACGAAGGAGTTCGCCCAGGAAAAATTGAAGTAATTCCAACCAAACCCCATTCTACCCAATTAGATTTATCGCTGGCATATTCGCCAGGAGTTGCCGAGCCATGTTTGGCTATTGAGGCAAACCCTAAAGATGTGTACAAGTACACCGCCAAAGGCAATTTGGTTGCTGTAATTTCAAACGGTACAGCTGTTTTAGGCTTAGGTGATATTGGTGCAGAGGCTGGTAAGCCTGTAATGGAGGGTAAAGGTTTACTATTTAAAATTTTTGCTGATATCGATGTATTCGATATTGAGGTAGACAGTAAGGATGTAGATGAGTTTGTGAAAATTGTAAAGGGAATTGCTCCAACCTTTGGCGGTATCAATTTAGAGGATATAAAAGCGCCTGAGTGTTTTGCAATAGAGGAAAAATTAACGAAAGAATTGAACATTCCTGTAATGCACGACGATCAGCATGGTACGGCAATTATATCGGCAGCAGGTTTGCTTAACGCTGCCGAAATTCAAAAAAAGAAACTCGAAGATATTAAATTGGTGGTGAACGGGGCAGGAGCATCGGCAGTTGCTTGCACTCGCTTGTATATTTCTTTGGGTGTGAAAAAAAAGAATATCGTAATGGTCGATAGTCGAGGCGTTATTCACAAATCGAGAACCGATTTAAGTGCCGTGAAAAAGGAATTTATTACGACTAAAAATGTGAAAACACTCGAAGAAGCCTTAGTTGGATCCGATATGTTTTTAGGTTTGTCGGTTGCTGATGTAGTTACGCCCGAAATGATAAAGTCTATGGCAGACAAACCTATTGTATTTGCTATGGCAAATCCGAATCCCGAAATTGCTTACGAGTTGGCAATCAAAACCCGTAAGGATATTATCATGGCAACTGGTCGCTCCGATCATCCCAATCAGGTTAATAATGTTTTGGGTTTTCCTTTCATTTTTCGTGGAGCGCTAGATGTGAAAGCCACAGGAATTAATGAGGAAATGAAAATTGCAGCGGTGAAAGCTTTGGCTGCTCTGGCTAAGGAAGATGTACCCGATATGGTAAACATTGCCTATGAGGAAATGAATTTGACATTTGGTAGCGATTATATTATTCCAAAACCACTTGATCCTAGATTATTGACCGTGGTTGCACCAGCAGTGGCCAAAGCCGCTATGGATTCGGGAATAGCCCATGCACCTATAACTGATTGGGAAGTCTATAAAATGGAGTTGGAGCAACGCATTGGTAGAGATAACAAACTACTACGAGCATTAACCGACAAGGCGAAGCGCAACCCGAAGCGGGTGGTATTTGCAGAGGGAGCCAACTTTAAAGTGCTAAAAGCAGCACAGACAGTATTACATGAGGGAATAGCAAAACCAATTTTATTAGGTGACCCAGAGTACATAGAGAGGGTAATTAAAGAAAATGATTTGGATTTGCCAGATGTTCCAATTATTAATTGGCGTTCCATCGAAGAGCGAACAAGACGAGAAGAGTACGCAAAAATCCTATTCAAAAAGAGGAATCGTAAAGGCTTAACCTATCCTGAGGCATTAGATAAAATGACCAACCGAAACTATTTTGGCGCTATGATGGTCGAAATTGACGAAGCAGATGCACTCATTAGTGGAGCGACCTCAAAATATGCAGATAACATTCGTCCAGCCATACAAACAGTAGGAATAAAACCAGAGATTAATCATTTGGCAGGTATGTATTTAATGATGACAAAGAAAGGACCTATTTTCTTTTCCGATACTACAGTTAATCCTCGTCCTGATGCACAAACGCTTGTTGATACAACATTGCTAACAGCCGAAGCTGTTCGTAAATTTAATATTGAACCAGTTATAGCTCTGGTTTCCTACTCTAATTTTGGTTCTGTACGGTCAGGTAGTCCTACGCGAGTCCGAAAGGCGGTGGAAATATTGCATAGAGATTATCCCGATTTAATTGTTGATGGTGATATTCAGATGAATTTTGCCATAAACAACGAGCTACGAACGAAAATGTTTCCTTTTTCGAAGCTGGGTAACCGTAAGGTGAATACCATTATATTCCCGAACTTAAGTAGTGGGAATATCGCGTATAAAATGATGCAAGAGCTGGGAGGCGCTGAAGCGATAGGGCCAATTTTGTTGGGTATGAACAAATCAATTCATATTGTTCCAATTGAAAGTTCAGTTCGTGAAATCGTAAATATGGTAACAATTGCAGTTGTTGATGTTATGTAACGTTATGATAATATTAATAAAAATGAAATAATGGTACATAATTTAGCTTTTGAAAATTAATTTATTCCATGAATTAACTCTATTTCCTGATTAATAGTAGTAATCTTTTGTTGTCAATAACTTTTGCATACAGTCCTTTTATCTTTAAATATGTATTGTGTGTAGAGGTTATTAAAGGTTTCATATAGAGATAATATATTACATTTTAAGATATCATAAACAAACATATATTGTTTAATTTTTATTAGCCTAAGCAATCATAGAAAAAGCGATGTTTATCAGGGAATAACTTACCCTCACCAAAATTGTTTAGATTCTTTCTAAGTAATGTGTCTTCATATTTGTTCAGTTC
>JADGFH010000814.1 GCA_016743925.1 Labilibaculum sp. | reverse complement strand
ATCAAAAATTAAACAATTATTTAGAAAAAGAATTTTTTTCTAGATATTTGATTAATTTATTTGTAGACAACAGTGAAAAATCTCATGGCGAAGTGGTTGTGGAAAACAATCCAAATTATTATAATTTGTTAGGGAAAATAGAGTATATTAATGACAGAGGTATGTTGAGAACAAATCACATGAAGATAAAGGCAGGTTCACTTCATTTGGCAAATGGTGGAATACTTATTATTCAAGCAAAAGATTTGTTAAGCAATCCAAATTCATGGCAAGGACTGGTTAGAGCGCTTAAGACTGAAACAATACAGGTTGAAAACATGATGGGAAATAACGTAGTAACAAGTATAAAGCCTCAACCTATTCCAATAAAATTGAAAATTGTATTGGTTGGAGACGCATACACATATCATACACTTTACGAATATGAAGATAACTTTAAAAAATTCTTTAAAATACATGCAGATTTTGATGTGGAAATGAAAAGATCAATAGAAAATGTTCGAAAAATAACAATGTTTGTAGAACATCATTGTGAAAAAGAAGATTTAAAGCCTTTTTCAAAAGATGCATTTGGAAGAATCGTAGAATATTCTTCTAGAATTGCAGGGCATCAAAATAAATTGACAGCAAGATTTAGTGAAATGGTTGAAATTTTATATGAATCAAATACGCTTGCAGATATGGATGGAGCAGATACGGTTACTAGAAAATATATCGATGATGCAATTCATGAACGCAATTATAGAAACAATAAATATGAAGCACATTTATTGGAATATTTTGAGGAGGATATCATTTTAATTGATACAGAAGGTGAAAGTGTAGGTCAAATAAACGGTTTGGCTGTTTTAGATTCTGGACAATACAGTTTTGGAAGACCAAGCCGAATTACAGTTTCAAGCTATTTGGGAAAAGAAGGCATCGTAAATATCGAACGAGAAGTAGAGCAAAGTGGCAGTTCTCATGATAAAGGTGTTTTGATTATTACGGGTTTCTTAGGGACCCGGTATGCTAAAGAATATCCGCTTAGTTTGAATGCGAACATTACGTTTGAACAATCTTATGGAATGATAGATGGAGACAGCGCTTCGAGTACAGAATTGTATGCATTGTTATCCAGCCTTTCAGGCGTTCCGATTAAACAATCTTTTGCAGTAACAGGCTCGGTGAATCAAAAAGGACAGATTCAGCCAATAGGTGGTATTAATGAGAAAATAGAAGGATTCTATAAAATATGTAAAATGAGAGGATTAACAGGAAATCAAGGGATTGTAATGCCAATTCAAAATATAAAAGATTTGATGTTGGAAAAAGAAGTTGTAGATTCAGTTGAAAAGGGTGAATTTCATATTTATGCAGTATCTACAATAGATGAAGGGATTCAAGTATTAACAGGTATAGAGGCTGGAGAAATTGGAGCGGATGGGAGATATCCCAAAGAGACTATTAATGGAATGGTGCAGGCCAAATTAGATCAATTTGCAGAAACGTTAGAACGTTTAGAAAATATAGAAGAGTAGTGTTAACAAGAGTCGGCAAATTTTTAAATTGTGAAATTTGTCGGCTTTTATTTTAGAAAGCAAAATTTTTTTGCGTGTTGTTAGTAGAAATAAAAGTGAAATATAATACAAAGCTTAATTGTATAATGAACTTGAACTAATAATAAAAAAGTCCACAATGGATCAAACTGTAATATAATTGTATCGCTGAACACAATATTATATACAGGAGATGATCTCACTATGGACAATATTAATGATACAATAATTCAACGTAAAAATAAACACCTTAATGTATTTGAGCGTGGACAAATTCAATTACTAAATGCAGAAGGTCTTACACCTTATGCCATCGGCAAGAAACTAGGAAGAGCTTCTAATACAATACGTAACGAATTAAAACGTGGTACTGTTGTGCAAAAAAAATCTAATAAAATTGTTAGTATATACTATCCCGACACGGGACAAGTTATCTACGAAAAAAACCGTACAAATTGTGGCCCTAAATTTAAGTTCTTATCATGCTCTGCTTTTATTAGTTTTGTGGAGACAAAGTTTTATGATGACGGGCACTCTATTGATGCTATATGTGGTGTAGCTAAGCTTCGTAAGCTATTTGACAACGACAAAATGGTTTGTACAAAAACACTTTACAACTATATTAATTTAGGCTTATTGGGCATTACTAATATAAATCTTCCTCTTAAAGTCAAGCGAAATACAAAAAAGAACCGGATACGTAAGCACAAAAAAGTTCTTGGCCGAAGTATTTCTGAGCGTCCATCTGAAATCAATGATCGTAGTGAATTTGGTCATTGGGAGATTGATTCTGTTATAGGAAGGAAAACCAAAGGTGAACCAACACTCATGACTATTACAGAGCGAAAAACACGAAAAGAACTAATTCGAAAGGTACCTAATCAATCTTCAGAATCAATTATGAATGCACTCAGAGAACTCGCTAAAGATGCAGGTGACTTATTCCAGACGGTTTTCAAAAGTATAACTGCAGATAATGGGTCAGAGTTTTCAGAATTATCAACACTAGAAGAAATAACGGGTACCAACATTTACTTTGCTCATCCGTATACATCATCAGAGCGTGGTACAAACGAACGCCATAACGGTTTAATTAGACGCTTTATACCTAAAGGAAAATCATTATTTGACTACTCAATAGATGATATTTCTAAAGTCCAAAACTGGTGTAACACACTGCCACGAAAAATACTAAATTATCTTACACCAGATGAGGCTTTTGACGATGAACTTTATGGAATACAATAACAATATGCATACATATCTTTACAGATAAAATTTAGTTCAATTTGTTATTGCAATTTAAGGATTTTTAAA
>JADGFH010000813.1 GCA_016743925.1 Labilibaculum sp. | reverse complement strand
TAGAGTTTAGCCCTTTTCCGGCGGTTACAATTAAAACCTATGTGAATGCCACAGCTCCTTTGTATCCGAATTTCGACAATCAGAAATTCAGCAACATTTTAAAAGAGTTTGACTTGAATATAGACGCAAATTTGCAGAGAATATCTCAAGGACAGCAAAAAAAGTTTTTTATAACGTTTGCCTTATCAACCAATTGCAAGTTATTGTTGTTAGATGAACCAACCAATGGACTAGATATCCCCTCGAAAAGTTTGTTTCGAAAAATTCTAATTAACTCGGTGACGGATGATCAATTGGTGATTATTTCGACACACCAAGTAAAAGATGTTGAAAATATCATTGATCAATTGATAATTCTTGATGAGGGAAAAATGGTTTTTAATCAGAGTACAAGGGAAATTTCGGAGAAGTTTCAATTTAAGAATCTAAGCTCTGTGCAAGCGAATGAAGAGGTAATATACAAAGAGAAGTACCTTGGTGGTTACCGTGCTATTCTGGAAGCTGGAGAGGAAACGGAAACAGATATTGATATTGAGTTATTGTTTAATGCAATAATTACTGGTAAAACTTTAAAAATGGAAAGTCATGAAGCGTAATAAATGTTTTAATGTAAATCGATTCGCTCTATTGTGTAGGCATAATATTTTAATGAATTACAAAAGATCCTTATCATTTGTAATAGTAAGTTCAGCAGTGGTTTATTTCGTTTTGCTTTTAACGATCACTGGGATGCAGGGAAAATTCATAGGTGATATTTACCGCTCTCTCTTATATATAATTATGGTGGTTTTTGGTTTTTTAACCCCTGTAAATGCATTTTCTTCTGCAAAGAACAAATCATCTTTAACTTCTTACCTTTTGTTACCTGCATCGCATCTCGAAAAGTACATGGTGATGTTCATTACCTATATTTTATTTCTGTTTCCCTTTTTATTCGCGATGTATTGGTTAAATACAATTCTGGCGAGCTCGACTATTCTAATGCTCGATCTTAAGGCTGCCGAAAATATAGTGCCCTTTAATTTTTCGATATTATTTGGGAATAAAAATATAGGATTCGTTTATAAACAGGCCATATCAATCTTATCTATCATACTTTGGGCATTTGCAGGATCGTTCTTTTTTAACAAGCACAAAGCCCTTAAAACATTACTGGTAGGTGTTGGGTTTATTATTGGAGATTGGCTAATGAAAGGTGTATACTCCCACTTATTTTTTCCAAACAAAACAAAAGGCTTTGCAAGTCTACCTGCGGAGTACAATAGCTATTTTGATTTGACGAACATACAGTGGCATTTTTATGTGACTACACTTATAGGGATTGTTTTATTCGTGTTTTTAGCCTATCATAAACTGAAAGAAAAGGAGATCTAATGGAATTTAAATCAAATAAGGGGATCTTTTTGCAGATTGCAGATAGTCTCTGTAACCAAATACTTGAGGGTAAATTGAAGACAGGTGATCGTGTTCCTTCTGTACGAGAATTAGCTTCTGAATTAGAAGTAAATAGGAATACTGTAATGCGTACTTACAGTTACTTACAAGAGAAAAGTATATTTCAAAATCAAAGAGGAATTGGATTCTTTATATCTGAAAATGCGATGGGTATTATTAAAGTAAAAGAAAAAAACGAGTTTTTCGTGAATATGCTTCCAGAAATTATTGAGAGAGTAAAATTATTAAAATTGACAAGTTCTGATCTAAAAGAACTAGTGGTTGAATTAAAAAACAATGATGATGAAAACAAGTAAAATTATAATAATCGCCTACTTGATAGTAACATTTGGTGGAACATTTTTACTGTACGTAACATCCTCAATATCAGGAACTGAAGACAGACGATATGCAGAGCTAAATAATGGTAAAAATCTTCATCTTGAAAAAATATTGGAGCCATTTTCTGTTATTGTAGCGGATTATGGAGTGAACTTTTCATTGGAATATGCAGATAAGCATCGCGTATACCTTTATAAGGTGAAAGTAGATGAGGTTTTGGTTCCTAATTATAAAATAAAAAACGACACGTTATATCTTGATGATTCGACAGTTATAGGGGGTGTTAAGCCTAGGTTTTTCACTAGTAAAATAAAAGCAATCATAGGATTGGGGAATAATGAAATTATTTTTGATAAGGTCGTTGCAGAAAAATTGGATATCCAAATGAATGGAGGTAGGATTCATGGAAGCTTTGAACCATCGGCTAGTTTCAATATGAATATTAAGGCTATTGAGTCAACAATTGATATTATTAATTCCAATCTGGATTTATTAATAGTGGATCTATATAAAACAAAGATAAATGTTAGTGAAAGTTCAGTTGATCAGATAGATGGTGAAATTCGTAATTATTCAAGCTTAGTATTTAAAGATGAAGCTAAAATTAGTCTTGATACCGATAAAACAAGTAATTATAAAAGACAGAAATAGAATGTTTTTTTTTAGATAATTGTTTACAAAAGAAGAATAATTTCAGATTTACAGAAGCAAGGTTTAGTATTGAGGATTGTGAATAAAAAAATTGAATATCTTGAAATAAAAGATGCAGCCGATGACAACTAAGCTAAATTGTCATTGGCGGGGATAAGCAGTCTGAAAGATTAATACAATTAATAAAAACCAGCAAGCCAATCAAATGACTCATTTACCCTATTTTCAAAGAAGTTCGAGATTTAAAAATGGGATTGCTCAAAAATATAAGTAAATTTAATCGGCTTGTTTTTTTAGCATTTTGTAAGGATAATTCTTTAAAAATCCCACGAAATATCCTTTATCTTCATGATTTAGGGTGTTTTTTCATTTTATATTTAAACAATGCTTTAGAATACAAACTTGGTAAGCCTTCTATTCAAATAAAAG
>JADGFH010000812.1 GCA_016743925.1 Labilibaculum sp. | reverse complement strand
ATATTGTCCCTACAAAAGGGAAGAACAAGACAACCAGTACCCAAATTAGCTTATTGGAATTGGTGAATTCGTTTCTAATAATATCGATTAATGCTATTAAGGGTAACAGCATAACAAGAACTCCCAAAAGTAAGAATTCTAAGCCCGAAATAAATGCAAGTATCATAATTTGATGTTTAAATGTAAAGTACACGCTAAAGTAAGTAAAAGATTTCTATCGGCTAGCGCAAGCCACACACTTTTTGCTTTCAGGCATTATCATTATTCTTCCCAAAGGAATTGTTTGTCCGCACTTAATGCATTTTCCAAAATCATCCGAATCTATATTCTTTAGAGCATCTTTTAAAGCTGTGTACTGACTTTCTTTTTTTCGCAAAGCAGCTTCATTTACACTTTTGTTATTGATAGCGTCCATTCTGCTAACTCTGCCAATGGCACAATCTGGCGAAATAGGTTGGGTAAGATCTTTTAGCGTAATGATATCCTTTCCTAGCTTTTCTATTTTTTCTTTTATCTGATTTTCAATATTTATTTTTTCGTCTTGTATCATCTTCGGTTTATTAATTTCGGGATTATCAAAGATAACAGAAAATATTACGTTTACTTATTTCTGCTTCGGCAAGTGTAAACGCCAACAGTTTTGTCACGAAGGAGAGGGACTGTTGGGTTTTCTCAACAAAGGAAGTTTGAATCAGCAAGCCTGATTAAATTTGAACAACCTGTTGGCGTGCTTGCACCCGACAGCTTTTACTTATTTTCGGTTACTTCAAGTGGAAACACCAACAGGTCTTTCCCGATGGATCGGGACTGTCGGGTTTCTTGGATAAATATTAGTCATACCTTGATATTTGCAGCTTGTCTATAGTCAGAGCATGACACGTATGAGATTTGAGGGTCTCACTTTTTTGTTAGGCTCTCAATAATTATCTATTTCTGAATTTCCGAGAAAATATTTTCATTAGCTTTACATGAACATAACCCAAACTATCTTCATGCTGAAACAATCCCGTACAAATACTCTCCTTAAAAAATCATTTGATAGGTTCACATCTCTAATTGCAAAAATTAATCTCGAATCTGTACACGAGCTATTTTTCAATAAAAAAGTCATTTTATACTTAATAGGAATACCCTTATTAGTCATATTAAAGACACCTATTGAAAAATTTTTTTCTAAGAATTTTGTTACACCTATCCTATCAAATGTCCAAACAGAATGGCACTTTGATGCATTTGTTATAGCAATAGCTTTGTGTGTAATTCTATTAAGCGTTTTAAGATTTAGAAAATATACCGCTTCGAAAGAATTCTTCGTTTTAGAAATATTAATATTGAGTGCCTACCTATATTATAGACTAAGTGGAACAGTTTGGACTTTCACGCCATTTAAATTGATAGATAGTATTAAGTATGCAGATTTACTAACACTTGGGATTATTTGCCAATTAATATTACGAATACCTTATAAAAGGGAGAAACCTGAAAATGAAGCAGGTTCATTATTTGAAGATAAACCTTTAGGAAAAAAAGGTGAAGATGTTTTAGGGTATGACTCATATGCAAAACTTTTAGGCAATAAGATTCTACATAGTCATTTTGAAAAAGCCTTTGCCATTGGCATTAATGGCAAATGGGGATTAGGGAAAACATCTTTTTTTGATTTACTCAAAAGAACTGTTAAAGGAGATGATATTATTGAGATTGATTTCAGTCCTTGGAATAGTCAGTCACCACAAGCTATTATTCAAGATTTTTTCACTTCATTTAATGAGAAATTACGACCTTATCATTCATCCATTACAAGATTATCAAATGAATATGCAACAAAATTAGTTGAACTTAAATCTAATACGTTGACTAAATCTATTCAGTTAATCACTTCTTCCCTAACAAACAACAAACCCACAAATAGTTTATATAAACAGATAAATACTGAATTAAAAAAAATTAATAAAAAGGTGGTCATATATATAGACGATCTTGACAGATTAGATAGTAATGAGATTGTTGAAGTACTTAGGTTAATTAGAAATACGGCTAATTTCCACAACACAACTTTTGTGGTTGCTTACGATCGTAATTATATCGTGAATGCCTTAAACAAACACACCACATTCGGAGAAATTGAATTCCTTGAAAAGATCTTTCAGTTAGAAGTGACCTTACCTAAGTTCGGCAAATATGTTTTGCGTGAAGAACTTGCTGAAAAACTAAAAAGGAGTTTTCCTGATGCTGATGTAGAAACCTTTGCCCAAGATATAATAGGAAGCGCAAGCTTAAAACCCCATCTATTAGATGAGTGGCTTGTAAGCTTGCGTGATGTCACTCGACTAGCAAACAATGTTATAATAAATTATTCAAAATTAGTAGGTGAAGTTCTTTTTTATGATTTTTTATTAATTGAAACATTACGTTTAAAATATCCCAGTGTTTATGAATTATTGAAACAACATAAAGCGGATTTTTTTCACAGCAAGTATGATCAGTCAACTAATAAATCATATTATATCCTTACGACTAGAGAGATAAAAGAGAAAGAGCCTAAGTTAAATAATAATGAAAAACTAAGTTTAGAAGATTACTTAAATGCAGATCCAAAAAAACATTCAATTCAAAAAGATGCCATTCCTAAAGCTCTAAATTTATTAACAACACTTTTTCCTAATGTTCTTCATTTTGTGTCTAATAAAAAAGATCATTTATCAATTGTAAATTCGCTTAAGTATGATCGGTATTTTTCATATGCGCTTTCACAAGGAAACCTATCTGAGAACAAATTCAAACAAGTATTAAATTTAGAACAAGATGAACTTCATAATAAAATAAAGGAATGGGTAAGTGCAGGGTTAGCCCTAGAA
>JADGFH010000062.1 GCA_016743925.1 Labilibaculum sp. | reverse complement strand
GTTATTAACTGTATAATGCCAGTCTATTGACTCCGAAATTGCTTTCTTATATTCTTCTTCAGGATCAATACTTCCTGTAGCTCCAGGGAATCTAATTGCTGCCTCAGCTAAAAGTAAATGTGTCTCAGATGCAGTAAAAGCAGGATATTCCATCTTATAATTGTTGAAAGTCAACTTATTATACATTGAAAAATGTGGCTCTGTATGATCGTCATATTGCCAATCTTTTGCCTTCTTAATTGTATCTGCTCCATAATTAAGTGCTCCCATATCAGCATCAATCATTGGAAACTGAGTAGGTCCATTGATATCAATCCCAATGTAATCACCATATAAGTTAGGCTGGAATATCACTTTATAACGTGGATCTACTTGATCAACTGGTGTAGAAGGCCCATTATAGCCAAATATATTTTTCATCATGAAATTTGGCGCATGAAAATTATAATACATTTCCTTAAACGCACGTGGCCAATAAATCTCCATAACCTGAGCGAAATTCTTTTCAGCCATTCCTATGAAATCTCCAGCTTCTGATACTAAAGGAAGATTTTGACTAATTATTTCACCTATAATCTGTTCTGATAGTTGAGGTTCAATAATAGACAACCTCATTGCCATTCTCAATCTTAATGAGTTTGCAAATTTAGCCCACAATAAAACATCACCGTTATTAAGAATATCAGCTGCAGCAAACTTTTCTGCAACAACAGCATCTGTGATTTCATAAGTAGAAAGCTTTTCACCTATTTCTTTCAACATATCTAAAATAGAATGATAAATCTCTTGTTGAGAATCATACTTAGCATAGAATTTATTTTCAAAAGCTCCACCTGCTTCAGAATAAGGTATATCATCACATGCATCTGTTAAACGTTGAAATGCATATGCACGCACAATGTTACCACAGTCAACATATATCCCCATTTTCTGCTGTTCTTCTTCACTTAATCCATTCAGAATTAGGTTCATTGCTGGTATATTCTTATTGAAATTAATGTACGTTTTTTTATACATCGATTCTCTAAGATTTACTCCTGACCAACCAGCCCATGGCTTATTTTGTCCATCTTCAACATTATTTAAATTTTCATAAGGAAATAATCCCAACCCAAGAAATCTATTAAATGCTCGACTATAATGATAACCTGGACCATATTCCAAGCGAAACAACTCAGTTTCTTGCAAAACTCCAGTAAATAACATTTCAAAACTAACCGTTGTAAGCTTATCTGGATCATAAAACTTATCATCCAAATCACTTTCACATGATCCTAACATAAGAGAAGCGCAGAACACTCCTAAAATCATATTTACATATGATTTTTTATGCAATAATTTATATAATATATTTTTCATCATCAAAATTTTAGAAACTTAACTTAATTTCACATCCTACACTTCTTACTCCCGGCATTCCCGAATGTTCAGTAAATTCATTCGTTCCTGCATATGATTCAGGACTAACATTAGGAACATCCTTGTACAGATAAGCAACATTCATAGCAAAAACAGAAAGCTTCATGTTTTGAATTTTTAGTTTTTGTATAAATTTCTTTGGAACAGTATAACTGCATGTAATCTTACGTAAGGCAATATAATCACTCTTATAGATACCATCCTCAGTTACATCCATTTGACCTTGCCAATAAGTATTTTGATAATAAGTTTGAGCAGCAATTATTTTATCATTTGTTGATCCATCTTCCTTAACTCCTTCAGCAACAACACCATCATGAAAAATAAAATCAAATTTAGAATCACTTGGCACCGCTGCGCCATGTCCTTCTAGTTGATGATAAACTCCGCTATTGTCAACATAGTAAGGTAATCCTCCTCGAGCTTCATCTCTATATTTCAAAGATTCTTTCCCAGTTCCATTTCCTTTCAAATACATGTTTGATTGAGAAATAATAGTTCCTCCAAATTGGTAATCTAAATCAAAATCCAAAGAAAATCCTTTGTAGTTAAAGTTCGAATTTACTCCACCAGTCCAGTCAGGAACAGAAACACCCACTTTTTTATCAACTTCTTTATCAAACAAGTAAACTCCATCAGAACCTACTACTTTATTACCACTTTCATCTCGTTTCCAAGGATGTATATAAATTTCGCCATATTCTCCACCAACTCTAGCTTCAACTTTAGCACCATTTAGACCCCACAATGGTAAAATCTCTACACCCTTATCTAACTCGATAATTTTAGTTTTATCATAAGCGGTATTCAGTGTCATATTCCATCTAAAATCCCCAACAAGTACCGGAGTACCACGAAGTTGCAACTCAACACCTTTGTGTTGTATTTCTCCAGCATTAATTCTTATTTTGCTTACACCAGATGATGGAGGCACATTAAGTCCCATAATTTGATTGTATACAGTACTTTTATACAATGAAAGATCAAAACCTAGTCGGCTTTCTTCAAAAAAGTTCATTTCAACACCAAGTTCAAACTCTCTTTTTCTTTCTGGCTTTAAACTTTCCAAAGGAAACGTTCCATTTTTAATTGCTGTGGCTAAATCTACCGGAGGTAAATCATTAGGCATAGTTGCATAAGGAGTAGAGCCATAACTACCCGAATTAAATGCAAAATTTGAAAAATATCTACTGCCAGGAATACCTACATCAGCCCAAGATGCTCTAACCTTTGCAAATTTAATAACCCTAGGTAAATCTAATTGTTGGCTTGCAATCCAAGATACACTGGTACCAGGATAAAAATAACTTCTATCGTTCTTAGGTAGAATTGAAGACCAGTCATTACGAGCCTGAAAATCGACAAACAAATAATTCTTAAACGCAATTTGTGCGGATCCTAATAAACTATACTGTGAATCATCTCTATTATAACCACTACCGCTAGACTTAACATCATTTGTGCTATTACCTAAAGAAAACCAGTTCTCAACAAGAAAGTTTCTTGTCTCGGTTCTTACTTGCTTATCTTGATTAAACTTATAAACAGCACCAAACATTCCATCAAATGTGAAATCATCATTGATCTTTTTATTGTAAGTTAACAATCCCTGCGTATAGAAATTCATTATATTTCTTTCTGCAACAGAATAAAGACCTTGTTGATAATCTAAAGCTAACGGCTCAGTTACTTTCTTCTTTACTGTGTTATTTTTTCTTGTATAATCAACACCCGAAAGCACTTGTAGATTTAAACCTTTTGCCAATTCAACATCAAGATTAACTGACTGAATAAAGTGATCTCTATTTTCATCATAATCATTCTGTGTTTGCCCCCAAAGATATTCACCATGAATTGAAGTACCCCCAACTCTTTCACGAACATCCTTAGTTCTAAAATAAGAGTAACCACCTTCATCAGTGATATTATTTTTCCATAAATCAGCTTTCACATCTCTTCGAACACCATAAGTTACGAATGCATCCTGCATACGATAAGGAGCATTGTGATTTTCAGTTCGGTAGTAGTTACTAACAAATCTTAATTTCACTTTAGGAGATATATTTAAGGAAGCATTAAAACTTACACTATGATTCTTCTGTGTTGCTCCAATAACAATACTTTTATAATCCTTATTAGTATAAGAAAAACGTACACTACCAATTTCACCAGCATTAGATAATGCTATATTTGTACTTCTTAAATGTCCTGTATTAAATAATTTTTTAAAATTGTTTGATTGTGGACTATATTCTCTCATTTCTCCATCCCACCACAGAATTTCTCGTCCGTCCATTTTAGGTCCAAAACTTGACGATCCTTTAAAATAAACAGGTGTTTTAACACCATCAATCATTTCATACTTATATCCACCAGCGTCAGTAAGAGAAGGATCAATACCGTCAACAGCAACATTTCCACCCGTACCAAACTCGTTTTGAAATTCAGGGTAAACCGATACATTATCCCAAGTGTAACTTGTGCTAACATCAACTCCTAAACCTTTCTTTTTACTACCTGCTTTAGTAGTGATTAATACTACACCATTAGCACCTGCAGATCCATAAAGAACGGCAGATTTAGCTCCTTTTAGAATCTCAATAGATTCAATATCGTCAGCATTAATATCATTAATACCAGTTCCTCTATCACGACCGTCTCTGTCGTTACGACTAGAACCAGTATTCTCATCAAAAATTGGAATACCATCGACAACAATCAAAGGTCTTGTATTCGTATTTTCATTAAAAGAAACAGAATTCCGAATATTAAGAATCATACCCGCTGTTGGACCTCCTGCTGTTGATGATACACGAACACCTGCCGCTTTACCATACAATGACGTTAAAGCATTTACAGGGGTTCCACTTTTCACTAATTCATCAGATTTAATCGAACTAATCGCATAACCTAATGCTTTCCTTTCTCGCTTAATACCTAATGCTGTTACAACAACCTCTTCCATTTGTTCGGAATCAGCCTCCATAGTAACGTTAATAACATTAGATGTAACTGCTACCTCTTGTGCAGTCATACCAACAAAAGAGAAAATCAATACTTTCCCTTCTCCAGGAACCTTCAAAGTATAATTTCCATCAATATTGGTACTTGTACCAACACTAGTTCCTTTAATAACTACAGAAACACCAGGTATTCCCAATCCATCATCAATGGATTTCACAACACCTGTTACTACTCTTTCCTGAACAAGAGGAGTTGGCTTTGCAAGTGGTGCAACATATTCTCTTTCCGAAATGATGATCACATTATCATCCAATTCATAGTTTAAATCACGTTCATGTAAAACGTCTTCTAATAATTTTGTTAAACCTTGCTGATTTGCATTAAGACTTACAGTTTCTTTACTTAAAGCCAAATCGTGATTGTAGAGAAATTCGTAATCAGTCTGATCGGCGATCACCGAGAAGAATTCGATTAGATTAGCGTCGTGCATCTCCATATCGACCAATGCAATCTGCCCTTTCACACTTGCCGTAAGTTGCATGACTCCAACCAGCATAAACATCGTAAGTAACTTCATACGCATTAAAGTTTTCTTCCACCTTCTTTTCTCAAAAAAGGAGGTAATTCCAAATGATTTTTTCATAAATTTGTAAAGATTACAGTTACACATTAGTATTCATCTATTGATTCCACTCAGGGATGAATACAGTAATTATTATCATTTCGGGTTTGTTAGTAGCAAACCCGTTTTTTTATTCTGTATCTATTGGGTTAAATCTTATTGGGTTTCTTTCATCATTGGCTCTAATTATTTCATGAATACTTTTTGAACAATTATGGTATTGTCTTTAAAGAAGAACTTCACCTCATTTGTTTTTTCGATCATGCCAAGTAATCTGTCCAGACTATCATATCTTTTTAAAGTTCCGGTAAAGTTTAAGTTCCCAACATCAGCGTTCTGATAAAAAATCTTCACATCGTACCAACGCGATACCTTTTGCATGATATCTGACAAATGAGATTCCTGAAACACGAACTGTCCATCTTTCCAAGATGTGTATAAATCAACATTTACTTTTTTATTTTCCAACAGCTTTGCATCCTTTGCATAAATTGCCTGATGGCCCGGATTCAGCAGTAAATTATTTTCATGATTTTCACTATCCATCACAGCCACGCTTCCTTCAACCAATGTAGTTCTAATCGCATCATCATCGGCATAAGAAGAAACATTAAATTTTGTTCCCAATACACGAACATCAACACCTTGAGTTTTCACAATAAACGACCGATTCTTATCCTTGCTAACCTCAAAAAATGCTTCACCCTCTAAAAGAACGACACGCTGGTCATTTGGAAACTTAGTTGGATATCTCAATCTAGTCTCAGAATTTACCCAAACTCTGGTTCCATCTTCTAACTCTAACTGAAATTCTCCACCTCGTGGAACCACCAAACTATTGTAGGCTATCTCTTTAGTTACTGTTTTAGCGCTAACATCGTAAACTAATGAAGATCCTGTATTGTTGATGATTGTTCCATCCGTCTCCTTTATTTCATCCTTCTTCTTATTTTCATCAAGATCTAACACCTTACCATCTGCTAATACCAATTCTGCTTTTTGAGATCCCGGCTCAATTGCTGACAACCATAGCTCTTCCTGCGAATCACCTGTATCCGTTTGTCCCAAATACATCATTGCTGAAAATAATCCTGCCATCAATAAAATTGAAGCAGCATATGGTAAAACCTTTTTGAACACCCTCATTCTATTTGTTGCTCTTAATTGTGTCATTTTATTAAGATGCTTTTCATATGCACGATCAACATCCGCCTGTTTCATTTGTAAAGCCTCTTTAGTATTTTTGGTGTACATCTCCAATCCTTTGTAGAAACGCTTATTTCCATTTTCTTTCAACCACAATTCCAACTCTTGTCTCTCCTCGCTACTTGTAGATTGTTCTCCTAAAGACTTGGAAATAATATTAATAATTTTTTCTTCCATTTGTAATTTAATTCATTCTATAGATATTTTGCACATACCTTTAAGACACACATGTTTTAAAATGATGTGACAAGAATTTCAACTATTTTCAATTTTTTATTGAAAATAGGATACGAACAAGATATCATTTCCCCTATCCACATCCCAAAAAAGGTAAGGAATAGTGATATAAGGCCAAAATCAATTGACAAGAAGAAAAAATTAATAAAAATGGAATTGTTACTTTTTATGGAAAAAAAGCAAATAAAATTGGTGTGGTGATTTCAATTTTTCTCTCAGAAATTTAAAGGCACGTACCATATGGGTTCGAACTGTATTTATCGTTACACCCAAATCTTCTGCTGCTTCGTTATAAGTGTAGCCGTTAACACAGCATAAAATAAAAACCTCTCTACATCTTTCTGGCAGTTCGTTTATCGCAGAATAAATTAGCTGAGAATTCTCTATTATATTTGCATTAGCCTTAGGTGGTGCCTCTTTTTCCTCTAAATGTTCGATATCGTGAAGGAGCTTTTGCTCGCGCTCTATATAATTCAAACATGTATTTCGAACAGAACGAAAAATATAGGATTGAAGATTCGTTGTAACCCCTTTAAATCTTTTCTTTTCCCAAAAATCGACAAAGAAATCCTGAACGATATCCTCAGCAGCTTCAGCATCTTTTACAATGCTATTGGCCCAAAGAAATAAATCCTGGTAATATTTCTTAAAGAATGCTTCGTAGGCTTTTCTGCGTCCGCTACGCAACAATTCATCAAGTATATCTTTCGATTCGGGCATGTGGTTTGTTTAGAATAATGGCTTAGTTGAAAACAAAAATAGAAGTTTTTTTTTAAGATGAAAATAAATTCAAATTTTGGAGCCGATTAATTCCAATCTTCACACTCCCATAAGTCTTTAATTAGGGCTTACTTAAAAACGGACGGAGCAAACTTTGTCCGTTTTTGATATTCGCATGTTTTTATGATGAACCTTTCCCATATTGGATAAATGTTTATTAAACTTATACTAATTTGAGCAAAAGGCATAAAAATTTGCTTCAATCGAAGCAAATTAAGAACAAATATGATACAACTCACCCATGACTGAGAGGTGTCCAGTCTTTTAGCTCTAATGTTATTCATGTTGTATCCTCTTTTGGCTTGTCCGAATTTCCCTTCAACATGATTTCTTTTGTTAAATTCAGTTTTCCTCTTCCTTCTCTGATAAGCAATTTCTTTCTTTCTTTGTTTAGAGGAACGTCCTAATGGTTTGGCTGTAATTCTTATCCCCAATAATTTGAGAAAGGCTCTATTCGCTTTTGTTGCATATATCTGATCTACCTGTACTAAGTCTGGATAATGACCATGTAATTTATTGTATGATTCTACCGAATTTTTTAAATCATAAGACTTGTTATAGGCATCCCAACTAATGGTATCTAATCTGGAAAAGCCATTTGACAAACTCAAGCCTAACTTGGCTCCGAATTCAACCTTTGATTTTTGCTTGCCTCTTACAATAGGTCTTACATAGGGTTGATGTATATTAACAATTCGATCATCACATCTGTGAATATTATTTTCGTGCATATAAGTTTAATACGTGTTATCTTCGCAAAAAGGAAAACTATGATTCCATCTGATTTTAGAGATTATTTTTTGAATAGCAATACCATTAGCAGGACACTGTAAATACCTTATTGTCAATATCTACTTCTGAATCACAGCTAGAAGAAGATAACGAACGAAAAGCAGTTACGTGTCCACATTGTAAAGACGATCGAATACGTGCGAATGGTAAATTAAAAGGAGTGCAACGTTATTTGTGCAATGCTATCAGTAAAAATTTTAGTGAAACGACAGGTAAATTTTGGTTTGCACTGAAAAATAAAGACAAGAACAACAAGCACCTATATTGCTTACTATTAGGATATAGCATCAGAAAAAGTGCAAAGAAAACAGGAATTTCAATTCAGACTTCATTTGATTGGCGGCATAAATTACTAACCTCTTTTTCCAATGTATCCATAGAAGGTTTTCAGGGGATAGTAGAGAGTGATGATCTGTTTTCTTCTTACTCAGAAAAAGGCAATCGTAATTTAAAAAGAGCTCCCAAAAAACGAGGAGAAAAAGCTAGCAAATCAGGAATTAGTAATGAAAAAATAGCAGTAGTGGCTACTTGTGACCGTTCTGGAAATAAAGATTTTAAAGTAGCTACAACAGGGCGTATCAGTAAAAAAGATCTAAACAAAGTTTACCAGGGTAGGTTAGATAAAGCAAGCGCACTTTGTAGTGATAGTCATAGAAGTTATGCTGCATTTGCAAAAGCCATTTCCACTACCCATAAAAAATTCAATACTTCAAAAGGACAAAAAACAGTCGATAAAATATATCATGTCCAAAATGTAAATAATATGGATATGAGATTGAGAAAGTTTATGGAATCTTTTAATGGTGTAGCAACAAAATACCTGCAAAACTATTTAAACTGATTCTTGGTACTCGAAAAAATAAAGAATACTACCAACAAAATGGCTACCGTAGCTAGCATTGCTTTAGCTTCAAATCAAGTTTGGATGCAATTTAAAGATATTACTATAAACAATATGCTTTTTAGAACTTAGCCAAAATCTGTTGATTAAACTGATCAAATAATTCTGCTGACATCCTCTTTCTTAGTGTGACAAACAAAGATGGATCAAAAACAGGTTCTTCTTGGAACTCCTTTAAACCAAGCATAAACTGCATGTATGGGATCTCTTTGATGGTCTCAATGGTTTCAACATCACTCAATTTAAGCTTATATTTTATTATCATGGCTCCAATCACAGTTTGGGGTGAGACTCCTGAACGTCGAGTCTCCAAGCTCATTGTTTTCATGTAAAATACAGCCAGATGATCCCAGGAATAAGTTCTCCTAATTTTACCCAACGATTATCTTTTGACAAATTACACTCAAAAGGTGTATTGAACTGTTCAATTCTCAATTGAGAATGAAATGAATACTTTATCATAAGTGCATGATTTTAAGTCTCGAAGATAATAAAAACCTTGCACTTTAATCATTGAAAACTAAAGATATATTGCTGATTAATAATAGGTTGGATTTTTTCAGTAAACCCTAATTAAAGAGTGACTATTTAGATTTAGGAAAAATAAATAGAAGTCATAAAAAAAAGGAGCAGTTTCCTGCTCCTTTAATTTGTATCTAAAATAAATTAAATATCTATTAACATAGTATTCTAAATTATTTACCCTCTCCAAAAGAAGGAGACAATTTATCTGACCACACCCTTTGTTTATAAATAATTGTGTTATTCTTTTCATCGGGAGAAAATCCTTGTTTTGTCATCGCTACTTCCCAGTTTTCTATATTAAACTGACCAGGTTCACCAACAACAGATCTTCTCACAAATTTAGCAGGAGCTCCTTCTTTCATTACCTTCTCCCATGCCAAAACTGTTGAGTTCTCTTTTGGATAACCAGTTCTTCTAACCTGAATATAATTCTCAGTTGGATTTTTAAAGAAATTTAAATATGCCTGCACACCAATCTTTTCAAGTTTTTCGTCTTTTGAACCAGTATATGCAACAACTGTTTCATTCAGGTAATCAGTAATAGCAGTAGCTGATAGATTTTCAAAATCCTTAACTTCTGTTCTTTCTGCCATATACTCGTAATTCTCGACTGAAGTTTTAACCCCTTCTTCATACCATTCCTGGGCTGTTTTACCCGAAGTGGTAGCAACTCCATTTTCAACTAATTCGGCCAAATAGTAACATAATTCAGGATAAGAATACCAATAATCAATCCACATTCCATCACCAGTGTCATACTTAGGATCAATTAATCTTCTGTTAATATAAGATAATGGATAATAGTTCTTATTTTCACCATCAACTGTTGCAGTTATTGACGACCAATAATCTATATAATCATCGTTGTCACTGTTATTATCAATAGAAACAGGTCCGCCAATATATCTTTTCTCTTTTTCTGTAGCTGCATTTTTTATCAAATCTGGCAACTCATCTTCAGGTACTGCATCAAGAAATGTCTGATCAAGATCATTCTTTTCTAAGAAATAGATTAGTCTTGGGTCATTATTCTGTACCAGGAACTCCGTAAAGTTCTTTGCTACTCTCATGTTATGATAACCTACTGCATCGTTACCATACCTAAATTTAGCCTCTAACATAAACTGATCATCTCTTGATTCGAATGCTCCAGAAGCTAAAGCATCTGAAACAATAGCAGAAACATCTTCTCCAGCAGAATACAGACGCATCGCAATCTTAATTTTCACACTATTGGCAAATTTTATCCATTTATCCCAATCGTTCTGATATACAAAATCACCATCTGAGAAGTTGTTCTGATTTTCATCACTCTTGTATTTTTCCAAGCTTGCAATTGTGACATTCAACTCCTCAACAAACTTCAAAAATGTACCTTTCTGATCGTCATACATCGGAGAAAACACTTTTTCGTAACGCCCTTTATTCGCTTCGGTATAAGGAATATCGCCACACATATCAACATTTTTCAAATGCATATAAATCTGTGGCAAAAAGGTAACCGCATACATACAAGAATATTTCACCCTTTCTTCTTCCGGCATTTTATCGATTTCATTCCGAATTTCAAACAAATTAGGTGCTACATCACTAAAATATTGTCCCCAGTGATTTCCAGGAATTACCTCGTCAAAAGACATTCCATTACCTGAAGTAGTATTTGCAATCTGCAAAAATTTCATTTTCTGTCGTCCATCATAAAACCAATAGTAGTATTCATTGGTCAGCTGCTGTACTGAATTTGCAAATAAACCAGAATAATTTGGTTTGGTCGAGGCTGCAGGGTCAGTATTCATTTCTCCGAATCCATCTGTACAAGAGCTGTACATAAATGCGAGAAAAGAAATTGATATAAATATTAATAATCTTTTTTTCATTTTTTCTTTTTTTAAAGTGTAACATTAACAGAAACCCCATATGATCTTACAAAAGGAGTACCTCCATACTCATGTGCAGATCCTGATTTATTGTTATAATTACCAATTGGGTTAATTCCATCAGGTAAACTTGTATACAAATAACCTACATTCTTTGCAAAAACAGAAAGTACTGCTTTGTTCACACCTATTAGATTAGAAAACTTTTTAGGTACATGATAGGAAAAAGTCAAATCTTTCAGCATTACATATGAATTTTCTAAAACTGCATCTTCTCTAATCCCTGAGCCCCAAGAACCTTTATAGTAGTAATATAAGTACGCATGCATAGGTTTCACAAGTCCTTCACTTACAGCCGATTCATATGTCATACCACTAACGTCCTGACCTTCGATTTTAGTTCCAAATTCAAAAACACCATCAGGAATGATTCCATCCTGATATTGTTTATCATCTTTTTCAAAAGTAATACCACCATGTTCTGTTGTACGACCAAAAAGTGTAGATTTTAACAATCCATTTTGTACACCATACTGATGACCTGAGTACACCATGTCTCCACCAAACTTCGCCGATAAACCAATATTTAACGAAAAACTTTTGTATTTTAAATAAGAAGACATTCCACCTCGCCAGTCAGCTTGAATATTTCCAATTTCTTTTTCTTCACCATTTCTTTTAAACGAACCACCCGTTGAAACGATGTTTTTCCCATTCATGGGGTGATTAACCTCATTGCCTTCGCTGTCGAAATGCTGATAAGGCTTATATCCATATTTGGTAATCAATACTCCATAGTCACCACCAACCACAGCTCTTGATGTAACATCTAATCCACTTTCCAGATTACGATATTCAACGCCATCAATCAGGTCAATAATTTTGTTTTCATTATTAGAATAAGTAAATGCCATATCCCATTTCCAGTCACTGGAACGTAAAGGGGATACATTCAACTCAATTTCAATACCTTTATTCTGAATATTACCACCATTTATCAACTGAGTTCCTACTCCAGTACTAGACGGTAATGGAAGCTCTAATATTTGATCCCTAGTATTTTCTTTATACCAGGTAGCATCCAAATTTACCCGGTTATCGAAGAACCGTAGATTTGTACCAAACTCAATCGCAGTTTTCAATTCAGGTTGAAGATCCGGATTATTAATTTTGGCACTGTTATGTGAATAGAAAATGGTTTCATTTCCGTTTACATCAGAAAAATCACGATTTATCCTTCCGTAACCAGTCGTCAATTTATAAGGATCATAGTCGTTACCTACCTGTGCCCATGAAGCACGAAGTTTACCAAATGTGAACCATGAAGGAATAACATCCTGAAATGTATCGGTAAAAATCCACGAAGTATTCACAGCAGGATAATAATAGGAATTATTTCCTGTGTCATCACCATATGTTAATGTTGAACTCCAGTCGTTTCTCAAAGAGAAATCAACGTATAACTGATTTTTCCATCCAACATTTGCAAAAACATACAGAGAGTTTATTTTTTGTTCACCACCAATTCTACCAGAACCTCTAATTTTATCTCTGGAGTTACTTAAATGGAAAACACCAGGTTCGATGAAACCTCCCTGCGTTCCAGATGCAGTTTCATTAAAAACACTTTTCCATGTTTCACCTCCAACAGAAACACCAAAGTCAAAATCATTTATTTGCTGTGAGTAATTCGCTAATACTTTGAAGGTTTTTTGATCTTTCGAATATTTCGACAAACTATATTTTGCATTGTCGCCATTCCCTTTTGGACTGCGCTCCATTTCTTCAGTAAATGTAGCATACTTATTAAAATTCCCCTCAGCTACAATATTGAAGTTATCAGTGATATTTGAGATCAATTTAACCATTCCCCTAAAAGAATCTTCTTTTCTGGTCATCTCATTTTCATACAAATTGAACCACAAATCAGAACCAGTTACATCCTCATTTCTAATACCGTTTTCATCTTTATAATTCTTTTGAGCCCATTGGGTATTATAACTTCGTGGAAATTCATAATAGAACTTTCTACCGATGTTATGACCACCAAAGCTACCATGTCGGGGTGGATTTTTACCTTCACTATTAACATAGGTAATACTAGCATCTACATTAAGATACTCATGCGCTTTATGTGTGCTTCTTAAGGTGAAACCATCCTTTTTAAACTCGTTTAAGGGAGTCAGACCTTCTTTATCAGTGTGCGAGAATGAAAGTCTGAATGTAGTTGTTTTGTTACCTCCATTAATCGCAACATTGGTAGTGTTCATCAGAGCATCTTCAAATGTATCAAGATAGTTATTTGGCTGAGCATCAAAAGTACCCATTGATCCATCTTCAAGCTTAATACTTTGCCCATTCATTTTAGGGCCAAAACTTAAAAATTTCTGTGGAGAGTATGATCCATCAGCATTTTCTTTAAAACCATCCCATTCTTCTTCATCAACCATGCGCTTATAGTAGCCTTGACCAAATTCATTCTGGAAGTCATATCCTTTATAAGCAACATCTATAGCTGTTGTATGTCTAATTTCAACGCCAATACCTTGTCGTTTATCACCTTTTTTAGTGGTAATAAGGATTACACCATTAATAGCCCTTGAACCATAAAGAGCTGTTGCAGATGCACCTTTCAACACAGAAATTGATTCAAAATCATCAGGATTTAAGTTCTTCAACTCATTACCCCAGTCCATTGATCCCCATTGGCTTCCTCCTGATGTAGAGTTATCAAGTATCATACCATCAATAACAAAAATAGGCTGATTGTTAGATCCTAATGTCGAATTTCCTCTAATTTGAATTCTAGATCCACCAAAAGTACCTCCAGCACCCATATCAATCTCAACACCAGCAACTTTACCTTCCAAAGCATTTATAGG
>JADGFH010000811.1 GCA_016743925.1 Labilibaculum sp. | reverse complement strand
TGGTTTTTAAAATTGTATGAGCGTAATATGAATTAGTCAATAATTCTTACATTAACTGCATTCATACCTTTTTTTCCTCTTTCTGAATCGTACTCAACTTTATCGTTTTCACGAATTTCGTCAACTAGACCTGTTGAATGTACAAAGATGTCTTCACTTGAATCGTTTGGCTTGATGAATCCAAAACCTTTAGATTCGTTAAAGAATTTTACTGTTCCTTCCATGGTAATTTTTTTTGAAAAATAAATGTTTGTTTAAAGTCTCTAATATTTATAATTACCAGTAACATACTGTTATTTTTTATTCCTGTAAAGGAATGAATAGTAAAGAATGATACTGAAACCGTTTAAGACTTTAGAACACGACAAATATATGCAAAACAATCTTTCCTACCTAAGAAAAGTGGTATTGTTTTGCTTTTGTATATCTGTCATTAAATCAGCGTGTTGGAATTTTATATGGTGTGATGAGTATAGTATCTGCCGGTGAAATTAAATTTTTCACACTTAATAAGTGTCAAAAATCAGATAAAAACATTGATGGATAGGCTTATATCATAAGTAGAATTATATAAATACAAAAAAACCACCCAGTTGGGTGGTTTTTAAAATTGTATGAGCGTAATATGAATTAGTCAATAATTCTTACATTAACTGCATTCATACCTTTTTTTCCTCTTTCTGAATCGTACTCAACTCTATCGTTTTCACGAATTTCGTCTACTAGACCTGTTGAATGTACAAAGATGTCTTCGCTTGAATCGTCTGGCTTGATGAATCCAAAACCTTTAGATTCGTTAAAGAATTTTACTGTTCCTTCCATGGTAATTTTTTTTGAAAATAATTATTTAATTGTTTAAAGGCTTTAATATTAAATAATTTTCAGTAGCAAACTTTCTTATTGTTATTTCAAAAAATGAAATGAATAGTAATGAATGATATTGATATTAATTGCGAAGATAAATCTTCATTAAAACTTTAAAACGTGACAAAGATAAATAAAAGTTTTTCTCTATCCTAACTTAGTGTAAAATTGTTTGAATGAATTTTTATTTATCTAGTTCACCAAATACTCTTTTCAAGATGTTATTAACGCGTTTCAATGGATCTTTTCTGATTAGCTTCTCTTCATTGGCAACTTTAAGAAAAAGAGCATCAAGAGCTTTATCGGTAACATATTCGTCTAGTTTGGTGTTAACAGTTTGTAGGTTGGCTATTTTTCCAGTAAAACTATCAGCAACTTTATTGTAATTACCTGTTAATAAACTCCAAGATTCATTGGTTGATATGTTTGCGATTAATTTTTTATCGAGTGATGAGCTTATTTTAGGCAAGAATAGGTTTTTTAGTTTAGATGATGTTTTGCTTTTTAGATAATTCGTTGCCGCGCTATCTCCACCTTTTAAGATGCCAAAAGCATCTGCAATTGTCATTTCACTTATGGCAGATGCAAATATTGAGCTTGCTTCTTTTACGGCATCTTCTGCAGCACGGTTTAAACGAATCTCTACTTTATCTATTAGATCTTTTCCTCCGGGAATTAAACTAATATTTTTTGTAATGGTTTGTGCTTCTGGAGGGAGTAATATTTTAACCAATTCATCTTTATAAAATCCATCTTTAATAGATAGTATATTAGATGCGTTAATGCTTCCGATTTTCAGGGCTTCCTTTAAACCAAATGAGACTTCAGAACTATTTAGAGGTTTTTCTTGCGTGATAGCATATTGGTCAATCAAAGGTTGCAATTCTGCACAAGAGACGAATATGAATCCTATTAGGAAAATGTAGATTTTCTTTTTCATGTTGTTATTATTTTATCATACGAGTAACAAAAGTAATAAGATAAGGAAAATAACGGTATTTGGATATGAAAAATCCTGCAGGTAGACCTGCAGGATTTTTTCTGTTGAAGTTGAATGACTTATTTCGTTAATGATTCCATGAAATCTTCTACATTGCCTGGAGTGCTCATTATTTTCATAAAGGTGCCCATTGTTAGTTCTGGCCAATATAAGGCAAAACGATATTTTCCATGTAGCATACTTGCCTCTTTTCCTTGTAAAATTATTTCATAAGGCATTGCGGCAATATGATCTTCGCCTATTATAGGAAGAAATTCTTTTTCTCCATCTTCTGGATCCAATAAACCAATTCCAAAAACGGCGATATCTTTACCTTCAAATATTTGTTCGTAAATTAATTTAGTATTGCCTTTTTCTTCTTTTAGGTTTTTTCGAATTGTTGCTAATCCTTCCTCGAATGTGCTAAATTGGTTTAGCTCAACTGGATCATTAAAATAAGGCATCATCATTTTGTAATGATATTTTTTGATGGCATTCACTTTTAGTTCTCCTCCGAAAGGGGTGAAGTCATTACCGATTTTCGATAATGATTTTTTAAGGTCATCTGTAATTTTAGCATAAGCTTCTTTTTGAGAATCATAGTTCGATAAATAGGCGCAGAACATATAATCTGGATTGACCATGCTTATGGTAACTTCATTAGCTTTTTTTACCAACCCAATTTTAAGAACGCTTGCAAGAGCTCCTCTGTCTTCTGATTTTATGCACAATTTTTGTAAATCGGTACGTGTGAAACATACAACATAAAGATCATTGCTTTTTTTAGGTTGATATTCGCCAATGATCTTAAATTCTTGGCCTATCAAACCATCTTTAATTATATCAACAAGTTTGGTAATATCTGTTTTAGCTGTTCCTACCTTAAAGAAAGGAGAGAGGTTTTTTTCCTGAGCATAGCTAGTATGAATCCATGCCAAACATATTATTATAAGAATTAATTTTTTCATAGTAATTTAAGTTAGTAGTTATTAAGGTGTATACAACCTACAATATAT
>JADGFH010000810.1 GCA_016743925.1 Labilibaculum sp. | reverse complement strand
CGTTTAAATATTTTGCTGCCTCATTTATGAAGGCTTCATCTTTTAATTTGGATAGTTGAAGTTCATCTTTTTCATTTTCAATTTCTAGCAAAAAAGTTTTCTCTTTTTCAAGTTTCTTTTTTTCATCTTCTAATTTTTGCTTCTCTTCTCGATCGTATTCATTTATGATTCCTAAATAATAATCATAGTAATCATATTTGAAATTTCTAAAGTAATCTAATCCTCTAAATGATTTTAATGCAAGTACCCAACCATAATCTTGAGCTACATAGTATGGTAGAAATATAGATTCTATTGAGCCAAGTTTATATTCTCCTTTACTTTCTAAAAATAAATTGAATCCAAGAAGTTCTGAGTAATATTTTTTAAGTTTTTTATGTTCTTCAGAATTATTACCATTGACACCATAGAATTTTTTAATGGGTTTATCTTGTTGTTTTATAAACAAACAACCTTTATCTCTAACAATAATGAAATTTTCTTTAGATGAGGATTTAGAAATTTGAAAATCTAATCTAAATAATACATTTTCAGATAGCACCTCATTAAGTTTGTGATTTTCGTCATTAATTCCGAATGTATAATTGATCGCTTGTAATAGAGTACTCTTTCCAGATGTGTTTTTACCATAAATCATATTCACACTGTCACTAAATTCGGTATGAAATGATTTATTTTGTTCTTCTGAATACGCAAAAAAACGTTTATAAGTGATATATGTTTTCATTATAATTCTTGTCCTTTATATGTTACTTCAAAAATGGCAGCAAAAAAGATTGCTTTTAGTTCTACTTGTCTAAAATGTGAATTGAATTGTTTTTCGTATAAAAGAATCAATTCAACTGCATTATCCTCTTCTGTAAATGTTTCGCAGTTACTAATATTAGCTTTTACGAACTCTAAAATTTCTCTATGCTCAGCTGCTTTAAAAGTTTTGAAAAAGTCGAATGCTGATTCAAAAGCAAATTTAAATTCATCCTTCTCTACAGGTTTAATTTTTAATGCAATTGATATTACTCGTGCCTGATTATGCCAATGATCAAAACACTTTGATTTACTTGTTAAAATATTAAATGTGTCTTCAATTTGTTTTGAATCGACTCTTTTACTAGTATCTAACAATTTAGCTTCATTATTTTGATTGTATTTTTCTTCGATTTCTCGAAATAATTCTATTAGGGCTTTAACTGCAGCTCTTTTGTTATATATTCTTTCACCGAATAATTTGTCAATTTGCCCGACTAGTTCATTTTCTTGCTTTTTGACTGTTCTATTTAAATCAACCCAAATGAAATTTAGATTATCTAATTCATCATTTAAACTTTTATCATCTATTCCATCAATGATTTTATTTTGAATTTTTTGTGGTAACCTATCATAGCTAACTGTATCATTATCTTCTTTAATACTTACAGATTCAGCCACTTTTCTATTTTCTTTAATTACTAAACTTGTTGTTTGATTAGTTGAAAAATAAAGTATGTGCTTATAGTTTTTAGATTTTTTACAAGAATCAGATAAGAGCATTTTACCTGTTTTCAGAAGTTTCTTGAGTATTTGATATAAAGTATCATCTAGTGTCCAAGCATTGGGTGATTTTTTCTTTGATTGATATGCTTCGATTACTTCAGTTTCATCCTTTTCATTAAGAAAACAAAACAAAAAATCATCATGATGCTCTAGACAAATAAAGTAGTTTTTGCTTTTAAATTTACTTCTATAGTTTTCCAATAGAAGATATAATGCTGTATTTCTTTGCAGTGCAAATCCAGTCTGAGCACCTACACCTGCATTAATTGTACTATCTACCATTTATTTTTATCATTTTCTTGCTTTTAGAGTGATTTATAACATCAATTTTACTCCTCTTGTATTTTATAAAAGGTGATGTTATCACGCTATATTGGAGGACTAAGATTATCTTTTCTATAAATCAAAACTTTCTTTCAGCTGTTGCTTTATTTTTCTGAGCTCTAAAAGTAAGTAATATCTCTCAGAAATATTCTTATTTTATTATAGTTATGTTACTTTTGGTAAGGTGTTTGTCAAAACTACCCAAAAGGGTAGGATAATCTCAATAAAGGAGTTATTAGTCTTATTTTGTTTTGTAGTGCATGTTAGTTTTTATTGCTTTATTTTCTTTTGATCAGCCATTTAATTACTTTTCTGTGTGTTCTTGTAATTTTGCAATGTAAAGTGTCGTGTTGTTCCTTTCTTTCCCTATTTTTCAAATTTATCTTCTCGGCTTGCCTTTGTTTATTAGTATTCTGTTAAGTGTTTTTACTCGCTAGCCTTGTATGCTTACGCAATTGAATCAATTTCGAATGGGAAAGTTTAGGATGTATTGATGGCATGTTCTGCATTGGGTTACATTCCATCACAAATTACAACGGGAGAGAAGCTCATTCGGTACTATCCCTTACGAAGCAGCAGAAAAACCTGTAGTAATACATTAGTTACAGCTCTTTTGTTGCTGGTCTGAATATATGCTTAGCATGTTTAGGTATCATTAGCTAAAATCAGCCCACAAGCCCAACTTAAATTCGTATTCAAGATTTCGATAATTCAACAGGAGAGAACTTCATTCGGTACGATCCCTTACGTAACTGCAGAAAAACCTGTAGTAATACATTAGTTACAGCTCTTTTGTTGCTGGTCAGAACATATGCTTAGCATGTTTTGGTATCATTAACTAAAATCAGCCCACAAGCCCAACTTAAATTCGTATTCAAGATTTCGATAATTCAACAGGAGAGAAGCTCATTCGGTACAATCACCTTACGGAGCGGCAGAAAAACCAGTAGTAATACATTAGTTACAGCTCTTTTGTTGCTGGCCTGAAAATATGCTTAGCATGTTTACTGT
>JADGFH010000061.1 GCA_016743925.1 Labilibaculum sp. | reverse complement strand
TTCTAGTAGTGCATTCAATCTATTTCTTGCCATCGATGAAAATATGACTCATGAAAAAGCAGAGCTGAATAAAGAAATTTATTTAAAAATATATAGCGATTTAACGAAATCAAAAATAGAGACTAAGAAAATAAATAAAAAGATAAAACTTAGTTATTCAAATGTTCATAAACGTTTTTTAAAAAAGTACAACGATAATGAATACTTTCCAGAAATATTTCAAACAGGAACCTACAATTGTGTTTCAGCATCCATGCTTTATGCTTTAGTTTTTGATAAGTTAGAAATCCCATATAAAGTTAAAGCATCCTCCAACCACATATATTTAGTTGCAAACCCAGGAACAAATTCTACTGTAATAGAAACAACTAATCCAAGTTTTGAAAAAGCCATATTCAATGGAGATTTCAAACGAAATTATGTAAATTATTTACGAACATCCAAATTAATTAGTGAATCTGAATATAAAAAAAAATCTCTTGAAGAAATATTCGAGGAAAAGTTTAAAGAGGTAAAAGATGCGGAATTTCACAATCTTCCTGGGTTTCAATATTACAATAAAGCATTAACCAAATTGCATAATAATAATTTTGAAGATGCTTTAAAATTAATTCAAAAAGCATATTATTTTTATCCCGATTATCAAGTAAAAGTATTACTTCATACTGCTTTATTGTACCAAATTGAAAAATGTAATTTCGACAAAGTTTCAGAAATAGATTATATAGCTCAACTTTCTCGATTTGAGAATATTGATTTAAATACTATTAATGGAATATTCAATAATATTATTAATAACAAATTACAATATACAAGTAAAGAACAATTTTGTGATTCGTTATGTAAACGTTTAACATCTAGAATATCAGACCAAAAGATTATTGATGAGATCAATTTTTCTTATAATATGCAAATGAGTTATCGTTATCAAAATTCGAATAAAGTTGAAACTTATGTTGTAAAAGCATTAAAAACAAAGGGTAATTTTGTCGATGCCAATAAAATTATGGAAAATTATCTTTATAGAAAGCTAAATAGCGTACGGGAACCTTATGCAATGTTAGATACCATTAACAATCTTGAAAAAAGAATCAATTTTGAAAAACTAACTCCTACATTTAAAGAATATAAATTAACAGCATTCTTAAAAATAGCTAATCATTTATTTAGTCAAAAAAAAATAACAGAGGGTAATAAATATTTAAAGAAATTTGAAGAAGGATTTGAACCTCCTATTGTTAATTCAATCTTAGAACAATCAATTTCAAAAGCTTATCGTACCATTGCAGTTTATTATTACTATCGTGGAAGCAAAACGAAAGCGAAGAGTTACGTAGCTAAAGGACTAAAATATGTGCCAAATAGTAGATCATTACAATCTATTTTTTGAATCTACGAATCACAGTAAGTATCGGAGTAATGATCTTAATATTGTTCATACATTCTCGAGTAAAGCCATTTGACTAAATAAAGAACAAAAAGCCACCCCACAGGTGGCTTTTCTCATCTCCCCAGGCTGTCAGTAGTTTTAAGCCTAACGGCAGTTTAATAATGGAATCTCCAACAAACTCAAATATTTACAAATATCTTTTCTTATGATTTCTTGGAACAATTAAGAAAGATAGCTACTTTCAAACTCTATAAAATTTAAATACATCCTTATATCGTGGGACAATAATAAAATCACTATTCCTATTTATATCAACAACCAAACTCAATCTTTTAATCGAATTTTAAATATAAAAAATCACAACTAACTTTTGACACGAAAAGGAATGATAATCAATCCTATTTTATCGTTTAATTTAGTTATAAAATTATTAGCACATGAAACGAATCATATTATTACTTTCTTGTATAAGCCTTTTTAGCTCTTGCGCCAGCAAAAAAGAACAATCAACCTCTCTAAAAATAATGTCATATAATATTCGTCACGGAGAAGGGTTAGATTCAACTTTAGATTTAACACGTTCAGCAAAAATAATAAAATCACAAGCACCCGATTTATGTGGATTACAAGAGATAGATAATTTCTGTTTACGTTCAAATAATCTTGGACAAACAGATTATTTGGCTCAAGAAACAATTATGAAAGGAACATTTGGAAAATTTATGAGTTTTCAGGGAGGTGAATACGGTATGGCAACTTTGTCGAATAAAACATTAATTTCAACAAAGGTGTTACAATTGCCTATGGGAAAAATTGAGCCTCGTTCATCCATTGTTCATGAAGTACAAATTGACAAAGATTGTAACATTGTATTTGCCAACGTTCATTTTGATTGGATAACTGATGAGAATGGAAATTCTATACGTTTAAGCCAAGCAAAAGCATTGGTTAAATATATAGATACATTAAACAAGGCAGTTATTATCACTGGTGATTTTAATTGTAAACCTGATTCACCAACTATGCAGTATTTTGCCGAGCAAGGTTTTATGTTTGTTCATAAAGGAAAGGATAATTTGAGTTTCCAAGGAAAAAACAAGCTTGAAATTGATCATGTAATATATCGAAATGCTGGTAGTGTAAAATTTAAGGAGAAAAGTGTTCGCTTATTAAATGAACCTATTGTATCTGACCATCGCCCTCTTATAGTAGAGCTAGAATTATTTTTTTAATTTAAAATAAGGAGAAATCAATTAAGCAATCGTTAGGCAAATTGCCTAGCGAAAAGCTTCTCACGCCACATTACTACGGTATCAACTCCCCATCCTTAACTATTTTTCTAGCCAAACCCACTTCCTATTATCCAAAATCCAAATAACTGCTGATCTGAAAGTTTTTGAACCAACTGCATACCAGGTATCCCCCTTCCCTAGCCTCGCCAGAAGTTTTAACCTGTCGTCGCATAAGGGAAGAACCACCAACATCTAAAATATTTACAGATATCTTTTCTTAGGACTTCTTGCAGCAATTGGGAAAAGATGCCTACTTTCGAGCTCTATTAATAAGTGCACAAATACACATACAATAAGGTTGTGCGAAAAATCGAATGATAATATTAAATCATATTTAACTACTTATTTTAATTCAGAACAAAGAGTATGACAAAAAAAAATGAAAAACCATCACCAGAAGCGAAAGCACTTTCTCTTTTTTTAATGGCTTATAAAACGATACACCCAATTTACAAAGAGAAATCTAAACGTATGAATAGGCTGTGGAGTTTAGTGTTAAATGATGAATTTAGCAGAAGTGAGTATATTGAAGAGGTACAAAATACCTTAACATCCTATGGTGGTTATTCAGAAGTTGTAGAGAAAACAGTTAAGTTTTACATTGAAAAAACTGGTGAATGGACTCTAAAGGGTGATGATAAATATTGCAAAGATGCTCAGCAAATTGCTGATAAAATCTTAGCTAAGTAGATCTTAAAATACTGATCCAATTTCTTCCTGAATATTAATATACTCCTGAAGGATACATCTTATACAACTAAGCCCGTCAGCGGTTTTTTACCCTGACGGTGCTAGACACCAATTCTTAGATTGTAAACGTATTCTCAATCTGATTTTAATCTACATCCATTTTTTATTGGATGTCTCCACATGATAGAGAAGATAGTTCATCAATTTATACGCCATATCTTCCGGAATATAAGGGATATTTACATGCCCTGATGCATTGTTTACCCTTAATGACGCTAAACCCCTTCTTTTTTGAAAAAACGATTGTCTAAAATCAACAGATTGTGTTTTAAATGATTCGGCCTGTTGCCACACCGTATTTATCGCTCCTTTGCCAACGATCAATTGAGATTTATTAAATTGAAAATAGCTTTTGCGGAACATCATCCAGTAGTACAGCCCAGATAAAACTAACCATGCTCCACCTGCGATTAACCACAATGGCTCAAAAATATATAATGCGATTGGGAGTATAGCAGGAAACCATCCTCTTTGAATCCATAACAAATTGAAATATCGGCGATGTGAATAGATCTTTTCACCAGAATCAGGCAAATCTCCCTTAAATAATTCATCTCTGACACTATTAATATGTTGCTTGAGACAACCTGGAGCATCCACCACTTGTTTTTGTTGTACTTGTTTGCTAACTGCTTGTTTAAAGCTGATTTTGAAGATTCCGAACATTTTTTTTATTGGTCCAGTTTCCCAATTGAGCTGTTGCACTTTACTGAATGGAAGCAACACCTTACGTTTATTAAAAAGACCAGCAATGATGCGGTAGCTTTGTTGATTTTTAATAAGTTTAAAATCGTAATACTTTATCACAGTAATTAGGAGTGTTGCTAGGATCGATACGGCTAGAGCAAAAATAGCAATTCCAGTATAAAACAAGATACTTGAATTAGATATAATATTTTGAAAGGAATCGGAATACGCATCAGTTTCTTCCTTAAATAAATCTTGAATTTGATCGACTATTTGAGAACCGAAAGCTAAAATAATTAATCCTGTTCTAAGGTGGTTTTGACTTATTCCTATTCGCAATAAATCGGTGTGGCTAAGTTTTATGATTTCAACTTCTTCATTGATGTTAGTAATTGATTCAGACTTTTCTTCATTCGCACTGTCCTTATGTGATTGTAAGAATTGAGTTAAATAATCGGTACAGGAACCACTTAAGGAATAAATCTTTAATTCCTTTCCTACCGAGCCTGCAGTATCAACTTCAAGCGAATATACATTTAATAGTTGTTGTAAAATATTTTGTTTTGTATTAACACTTTGGATGCGTTCCAATGGTATCGAAAGAACTTTTTTGCGTATATACCCCTTCTTAATGATAAATTGATTCTCATCAATATAAAAGTAGAAATTCAAATAGTAAAGAATGGCATGCACAAGCATTAATAGAATAGCAATCCCTATTACCATAGGAATAGTTACGGATGCTGGCAGAAGCTTCTTTTGAGCAAAAACAAGTATTAATATAGGCCAAAATGCTCTCAATTTTTTTTGAACTTCAAAAACGAAAATCACCAAAAATCCTCGCAACTCTTGTCGAGTTGGTTTTGTTAAATCTGGCTTACTCATGCTTGCTTACTTTTAATAAAAGAAATGATTCTATTTTATGAGCTTTCTCTGGCAAAAGTCCAGGAATCGAAAGATCGCTTACACTGCCTCCGGCTGTAAATACATTTACTCTCGACAAACCAAAACCTTTTTCTATGATGTTCTGACTAACTTCTACATGTTGTATTCGATTAAACGGAATGGTAGTAAGTTTGTAAATAAGCAATCCACTGCGGTAAGATATATCTTGCTCTCTAAGTAAATATCCTTTTTTAGGAAAACCGAGAATTACGAGAGTCAATTTCAAAACAAATAAAACTACAAAAATAAGGGGAACACCTATTAGTACTTTAATTGGAATATCTCCCGATGAGAAATAAACAAAAAGGAAAAAACCAATAAACGCTAATATCAATAATATTGCAGCGCTTATTTGTTTTACAAGCTTATACTTCTGCTCTAAATCTTCAAACTCTTGAACTTCTATTGGAGCAAGTAAATCTGGTAAAACAACTTGATTTGAAAATTCTTCGTTTAATGGCATATCTGTTGGATAATTAGAATATATTTTTGGATTGGTATTTTATTACAGCTTTCGGTTTGTAGCTCTTTAGTCACATTTAATTTGCTTCCCATACTTGAATATCAATAACATTTCCCTTGGGTTGAGTAAAATTAGTTAAATATTATCCATGGCCAACATCCACAAATGGTCTTTTATTAAACATCATTAATAAGTTTACTCAATTAAAGATAACAAGCAAGTTGTAATTAATAAATCTCAACTCACATACGTTCAATTCGTTTCCCAATCACCCCAAACCCATCAGCAGTTTTTTCACCCTGACTACGCTTTAGAATTCCAACCGCACCGTAATTGAACAAATTCCTTAAGACCAAACACCGAGAAAACCCAAATAACTAACCACCGTCTGGAATCTCCGACCGCATACGGGGTATCATCACCCCTAACGACACATCAATATTTACAATATATATTTTCTTATGATTTCTTGGAACAATTGAGAAAGATGGTTACTTTCAATCTATAATAAATATAAAATGCTGCGCATTTAATAAATGTTAAAAACAATGGCATGAGAAAAGCAGACATCTTATTCTATATTTCTTTAGGAATTACTCCTATTGGAATCACTTTAAGAATCAATGACTACATTATTGGTAATGCATTGTTTGGATATGGCTTACTTGGTATTATCATATATTTCACAGCCAGTATTATCCGAAGTATAAAAAAGAAGAACTTTAATAAAGCTGATCTCTTTATTAAATCATTAATCATTATTGTTGCTCCAATCATTCTCTCAAAATACTTGTATTACGGCTTTGGAGATTACCTTGGAATAATTATTATTCCAATTTTTGTTATTACCACCTTAATAAACTTCATTTCTAAATTAAAGAGAAATATAAAAATTACTTTAACCTCAATTGTATTTTGTATATTAATTGTACCCCTATTTGATATTGATTTCAAAAATGATCCAAGAAATTTCATTCCTTTAAACTGGTATCATATTCATAATACGAATAGGTTACATCCAATAGATTTGTTCTATCGTTTTAATTCCCAAGAAGCAAAATCCTTAGCTGATAAAGCATTAAAAGCCAGAAATAAAAAAGAATACTATCATTCAATATACCTTCTCAAACAAGCTAAATCTATTGACACTGACAACCCTACACTGTACTTTGGATTATCAGAAATCTATGTCTTTATAAATGAGCTTGAATTAGCTAAGAATGAGTTAGACACCGCAATTAATTTAGATGATAAGAATCCTATTTTCTATAACAATAGGGGTATACTTTATAATAGATTAAGCGAAAATGGTAATGCTGTAATCGATTTTAGAAAAGCAATAGAAATTGACTCAACACAATATTTCTATTATTGCAACCTAGCATCAGTCTTTATTGAAACGATGGAATATGATGAAGCCTGTAAATTGATTGACAAAGCAGTAGCATTAGGAGCAAATTTAGATGAATACGAATCACTTAAAAGATTACGAGAAAAATACAAATAGAATACAAAGCCACTCCACAGGTGGCTTTTCTCATATCCGCTAGTCCATCAGCGGTTTGTTCACCCCTGACGGCGCTTTAGAACTCCAACTGCAGCACAATTGTATCGCACCAACTCTCGACTGCATACGGGGTATCATCTCTCCCAACACTCTTCAATATTAATAAATATCTTTTCTTGTGATTTCTTGCAACAAGAAGTAAAGATGGCTACTTTCGAACACTATAAATATAAAAAGGTGTACAATACATCCTTATATGGAGAGATAACAACGATATGCTTGTTACACATACATTATAGCCAATTAGAAAAATTAAGAGATATACACCTTGCAAGTAGAAATTAAAAATCCAAGAATTAAATGTTATAAATGCATGAGGCCTTCAAGCACATGCATTTGTAAACATCTTAGTCCTTTCCAGACTAAGACTCGCTTTATTATTCTTATGCACCCAAAAGAGTACAAAAAAGAAAAAAGCGGAACGGGGCATATGACTAAGCTTCAACTTGAAAATTCAGAAATTATAGTTGGTGTCGATTTTACCAATAATAATCGTGTAAATGAAATACTAGCTAAAGAAAAAAGTTGTTCTTTTTTACTTTATCCGGGAAATGATAATTTCAACTTATCGACAAGAAAAAGTTCAGAAATAAATTCTTTTATGGGTAATAATCCACACATCTTCATTCTAGATGGCACATGGCCCTGCGCCCGTAAAATGCTTAAACTAAGTAAGAACTTGCAAAAACTAAAAAGAGTGAGTTTTGATAATGAAATAAAATCAAAATTTATTATCAAGCAACAGCCAGAACCTCTTTGTCTTAGTACTATCGAATCAGTTTATACTGTCTTAAATTTACTTAAGAAAGGTGACTTAGAACAATGCGAGACGAAGGATTTCCTTATTCCTTTTGAAAAAATGATTGAGTATCAAGTCGAATATATTCTAAATCCAAATATTAATAGCTATCGTCCAAGTACGACAAGAGAGATTATTCCTAAGGACAGGTATAAAAAGAATGCACAAAGAAGCATCATTTTTAAACAAGAAAGTTAGATGGCTTATTAGTATTTTTAAAGACGGATTCCCAAAATCATATAAAAATAGATTTATTAAAGTTGGAAAAGTAAGACTTGAAGGAATGACTTTGTTACCATCTATTTTATCGGATGACAGAGTTTTCTTTACTTTCGAAAATGGATTATTAGTTGGGTTTGAATATTAGACCCCTTGTTGAGAGAAGAGTCAAAAGCTAAATTTAATAGGCGCTAATGAACAGTTCGAAAATTTAATGCTAAAAGAAACAAAGCCACCCCACAGGTGGCTTTTCTCATCTCCCCCAGCCCGTCAGCGTTTTTTTTTTACCCAGACGGTGCTTTCAAATACCAATCAATAACAAATCTATACATTTTCCGAAACCTCACCCTATCCCTCTCCTAAAGGAGAAGAGAATACAGTCTGTATCTCACATCTTTAAAAGAAGGCTCCCTTCCCGTCGAGGAGAAGGGCCGGGCTTGAGGAGTTAGCTCTCTCATACCTTACCAACACACTTAAATATTTACCAATATCTTTTCTTATGATTTCTTGCAACACGAGGGAAAGATGGCTACTTTCGTAATTATATAAAATAAAAAAGGTGCACAATACATCCCCATATGGAGGGATAAGTGCACCAGTGCACATATAAAGAAGTTGATGCCAATGGTGGATAACCTGGCACTATTGCAGTAGAATTGAAACTTTAGATTAATTTAGTTATGCTATTGGCTGATTATAGGTTGAGAACATATTAAAGTCAGTTTTAAGACTAAAGAGATTCAGATAGAAATAATAGATTTGAAGTATTAAAAACAAGGAAAAAGACATGTTTGAAATTCAAATAAATAATTATTTAAAATAAATGGAAAAACGGATTTTCGAATTTTATAGACTGAGCAAATGGGATTATATAACCATAACTATATATTCTATTTTAACTTTTTATATACACTCGATATATACTAGCAGTAATCTACCTGAATATGCGAATGGTTTGATTTTTGGATATATTTTTGGAACAATGTTCTTTAATTACATGCTGAATTACAAATCACTAAGAAATATGACAGTTCTTGTTATTTGGGTTGGGTTTGGGATTTATCACTTTTGGTTATTTACACAGATTGAAGATAATAGCTCCATGTATTCTGACACTAGACATCTTGGGAATGGATTGAAATATTCAATACTAGTCTTAATAATTCAACAGTTAATAAGATTTCTCAACATTAAGCTGACAAGTATGGAGATTGTTTCTCCTATAACTAGGGTTGGACCAGATATATTTGATAATCGATATCTTAATGTTTTAGATTATGGATTTTTTGCTTTATATATGCTAATCTTGATTTCATTATGGTTTATTTGAACAAACCACAGGCTACAACAATGTATAAAAAACATAAGTGACTCAGTGGTTTATGGAGCCTTTGCACATTTAATCAGCTCCGCCAAATCTGCGATTTGACGGGTTTGTTTGATATTTTAAATTTGTGTCAAAACGCAAATTTGGCTCAGTGTAACTTGACAGGTAAGAGCTTCGAAATCACTTACGTTTCTTATACTGAACGTTAAAAAATCAGAAAAATGAAGCATAATTTAATACTCCTATCCATACTTGCAATTTTATTTTGTAGCTGTAGTGCTCAAATAAATAAGGATGAAATTATAGGAACTTGGAAAGTTGTAGAATTTCATACTGTAGCACCTACATTATCATTAGCCCTTATCGAAGGAGCAAAAGGTGAAGCATTATCGAGTACCTATTCATTTCGAAAAGATAAAACGTTTAGCATGAAGTCTAATATCGTTTCTAATGGAGAAGACGGTAATTATGAATTTTTATCTGATAATGTTATCGAAATGACTTTTACTTCAACAAAGCATAAATCGAAATCAGAATACCATTTAGAATTAGTAAACGATAACTTAATGAAATGGACTCAAGATCTGGGAGAACTTGGAAGTTTTTCAATGAAACTAAAAAAGGAATAAAAACGAAACAATAAAGCCACCCAACAGGTGGCTTTATTGCTACAATCAATTCCCTTCCTATTCCACATCTAAAAATTCTTCGGCAACCCAAGCCTCCACTTTCACTTTGCACCAGTCAGGATTGGTTTCGAGAAGCTGAACCCTAGTGCCTCTTTAAGCACAGTAATTACTTCGCTATTTGGAGCAATGCGCGGACAAATCCGTTGGTAAACATTGGTGCTATCGCTAATTGTACCGCCGATTATTGTATTGTTCTTGGCCTTATGGCCAAACTACATTCCAGATTCCTCCTAATCAACCAATATTTCGTAATTCACAACTAATAATTGCTCTCTGTTTACTGATAACTGTTCATCCTTTTGTTAGTTTTGTAAAAGCAATGTCCCCATTGCCACTTGGCTCATTTGCTGTAAAATCTTGCTGGATATCCGGCAAACGAAACCGAGAGCAACAGGGCGCATTGGCATCAATTAATATCAATTAGCACTCGTCTTGGCGATCAGGGCTTGTTCATAAAAGTTCCCAATGATAAAATTCACAAACTTTGCTATTATTTATTTCAAATACACCCTTTCGTCTGTCGACACTTTCCCTAAAAGGGAAAGATTTAGGTACAAACCGGGAATATAAATTCAAAGTTTCGTTTTAGTTTCTCCCTTTTTAGGGGAGATGTCCGAAGGACAGAGGGGTGTTTAATGATTTATTATTTTATGAACAAGCCCTGTCTTGGCGATAAAACTAAATGATACTATGCCGATGTATGTTACGTTGGCTTGCAAACGAGCTTGTGAATTTATGGCTCATAACAAAACAACAATCGGTAGAAGCAAACCTTTGGCAAGTCCATTGGTTCGCTTTTTCGTTTTTGTTAAAACGAGCATTTCACTAGTTTTCACTGATATTGCTTTCTACTGGCTCTTCATCAACAGTTTCACCTTGCAAATAGCGGTATTCGAAACCATAGGTTCTCATAATTCTGCGAACATTAGATGCATTATCGTTTCTCATCGCAAATTGAATGTAAGCCGCAATCTCCTGAATCATTTCATCGATTGGTTCGCGTTCATCCGCCAAATCTTTCTGCACCTTATTTAACGCACGATCGGCAGGAGCAATTTCGTCGAGTTCCTTTTTAGCAGATGCTAAAACCAAGGCAAGTTCCTCGGCCGAAGGATTGGCCATTGGCGGATAAGCTGCTTCAACAGCTTTGCTCTCGCCCAACACAATGTTTTCGGCAGTTTTTACCAAATCCAAATCTTTACTGTACTCAGGCAAATCGCCACCCGCAGTAATATTGTAAAAACGCAATACTTCCACCGGATGATTCAATCGGAAGGTTCTTCTCTTTAATACTTCAAAAAAATCACGCACGTTAACTTGCAGATGATCAAAACTTACATTTTTCTCACGAACCTCTTTCTGCTTGGCAGATAAGCTCGAATTACTCAACTCATAATTCGTCTGAAATTTCAACTTTAGCGCTTCGGCTTCAATTAACAAGTCGGCAGGAATAAAAAATGTCCCTAGCGCCGCATCTCTTTTGCCCGTTGCAAAAGCTTGATCTAACATCTTTAAACGATTCAAATCTGATTTTGGTAATACTAAATAAGCCATTACTTCATAATATTTGGTTATAAAAAAAGATCAAGAAATATCGTCTTCGCTTGATCCGGATAGTTCTAAGCACTATTTAACTGATCATTATGTGCACTTTCCTTGTTTTACAGGGCTTACAGCTCACACACAAGGGGCATTCCCCAAATGGAATGGCCTATGTGTGTCACGAAAATGGGCATCTCGCTCGCCAGATGGGGGTAGTGTGTCACGCAAATGGGCATTCTGTTGAAAAAATGGGGTATGTGTGTCTCTAAAATGGGCATCCTGTTTGCCAAATGGGGTAAGTGTGTCGCTAAAATGGGCATTTCGTTTGCCAAATGGGGGTCGTGTGTTTCTAAAATAGACATCTCCCCTAGCAGATGCCCATTTGTGTGGAATAAAATGCCTGTTTTCAAGGCAATAAACTGTTTGACGTAACATGCAAGTTAAATTTGGAATTATCTCTCCCCTCTACTCAACAATACATTTTTTTAATTGAATCTTGAAGTTAACCTTTTTTTAACATCAAAAAAAACAATAACATATATTATTTGTTCATCACCTATACATATCCCACTGTCAGTAAGAAATAGAAGTATATTTTTTTTATGATTTATTGGGAAGTTTATGAAAGATGCTTACTTTCGAAACGCTACATAAATATAAAAATGTGCATAATATATCCCCATATGGATGGATAACAACAGTATGCTTTTTATGAACTAGTTACCTTACATTAGTAAAACTAATATAGAATGAAAAAGAATATTATAATTTTATTTCTTTTGAGCTTTCTATTTTCAGGAAATTTAAATGCTCAACCTTCAGATTCAATAAAAATCGTATCGATAGTTGAAAACTTCTTTGAATGGTATGTTAAAGTAATCAAGGAAGAAGCCTACCCTGAATATTCACCACAATTTGTTGAAGATAAAAATGGAAATACAACACTTGACTATACTTTGTATATGAATAACCTGAAGAAATTGTCTTTTTCTAAAGAACTTATAGAGCAAGAAAAGAAAGCTTATGAATCATGTATTGAAAATTTATTACAAGTTAAATATACTAAGTTTGATTCTGTCTTTGACGAACTAGATGACTATGAAACGGCGCAATGCGATTTCTTTAATTCTTATCGTTGGCTTGGAAGTATGGAGTCAATTGATGGGGTAAATGTTAAAGAGGTTAAAGCTGAATCAAAAAAGGGTGAAGTTAAACTTCAGTTTTATAATTATTATCCCAAAGACAGTACTTTTTATTATTGGAATGGCAATACATCTATTTTTCTCTTGAAGCAAAATGATGAATGGAAGATTAATAAAATTGAATAAAACGTGTGGTAACAAAACCTAAATCCAAGTGCATTAGGCACAATGTATCATTTCTGAGAAATGATATTAATAAAGGAATCAATCCAAAATCTGATTAAAAAACGAACTTATTACTGGATGAGAAGAAATAGAAAAATATATTTAGGATTAATCATTATAACAATAATCTTAGGTTTACTCTCCCGAACAAGCCTAACTCCAGAATTAATATATCCATACATAGGTGATTTCTTTTATTCACTTATGTTCTTTTTTATTGTTGGATTTTTATTCCCCAATATGAAGACTTTAAAAACAGCACTTATAAGTATTAGCATTTGTTACCTAATCGAATTATTGCAATTGTATCAAGCTGACTGGATCAATACGATAAGAAGTTATAAACTTGGCGGATTAATTCTTGGATTTGGTTTTTTATGGAGTGATATCATTAGCTATACTTTGGGAGGACTCTTAGGATTTATGCTCGAGAAAACATACCATTCTAGAATAGAATTATCAAAATGAGAAGGTAAAAAACAACAAATACTAACTTATCATGAGTGCTGATGAGTTGTTTGATCCCGATAGCTATCGAAATAGTTCAATTAATAAACACTAATAAAACAATTTAACTACTATGGAAAATCTAACCGATTATAATTCTGACTTTGCAAAACTCGAGTTAAACAACAATGCAATTAAGCAATTAAGTCTTACTAGGAAATGGGCCCTATTCCTTTCTATTATTGGATTTGTTTTTATTGGTTTAATCATACTTACTGTAGTTATTGCCTTTTCACTATCAGGAAATGATAATCCATCTTCTGGCTTACAATTTTTACCATTACTTGTAATTTCTACCGTTTATTTTTTTCCTATATATTTCTTATTCCAATTTTCATCTTATTCAAAAAAAGCGGTTAAGAATAATGACTCAATTCAATTTTCAAAGGCTTTAAAATACCTTAAGAATCATTATCAATTTATGGGAATCCTAATTATAATACTTACAGGATTTTATCTTTTATTGGGTGCAACAATGCTTACATCTAGCGAATTTTTAAATTCATTTTAGATTTATAAAATACAGAACAAGCTATACAAAAGCTAATTTATCATGAGCATTGATGAGTTGTTTGATCCCGCTAGTCATCGGGATAGTTCAATTAAATAAAGCAAGTATGAAATTCATTAAAGCCCTTCTAATTATATTTTGCATTCCATTAATATTACTTATTACTGGTGGTATTTTTGGATTAATTCACATGTGGAATAACTC
>JADGFH010000809.1 GCA_016743925.1 Labilibaculum sp. | reverse complement strand
ACATACACCCTTAAATCCAATTTATTTGCAAATACTTTTTTAGGAATTGCATAACCTAGTGTCACATTTTTTAAACGTATAAAATCTGCTTTTTCCATAGAGAAATCGCTTGCAGCAGCATACGGATTTGGTGCCATACCAGGGTACTTCGAACTAGGATTGCTAGCAGTGAAAATTTTCGAAACCTCATCCATTTGGTTGTGATCACCTCGTAACAAACGACGTGAATCTAACATGTATTTATTCCTATTGTTATTAGATAAAGTTCGGTCTCCCATTCCATAGAAAAAGAAATTCAAATCGAATCCTTTGTACTCAAATGTATTACCAATTCCAAACATTAATCCGGGATCTGAAGAACCTAATAAAACCTTATCGGCCTGATTAATTTTACCATCTGGCTTTCCTGTTAGCTTGTTATTTTCGTCAAAACCATTCAAATCCTGATAAATAATATTACCTGGCAATGCATCTGGCATGTGTGCAATATCCTCTCCTATTTGTTTAATACCAGCCGTTTTATAACCAAATATTGCTCTAATTGGATCATCTTTACTTTGCCATGGACTTAAAATAACATCGCTATTACGTTCTTTCCAACTGTTTTTATAGGATGAAATATTAAAATTTGTTGTCCATTTTAATTCTCTATCAATATTAACCGTTGAAACTTCAAATTCGAGGCCACTCAATTTAGTTGCTCCAATGTTATCGGCAATTGAACCCAAATCACTATAAGTAGGAAGTGAACGGTAAGCCAAAAGATCATCAACCGTTTTATCAAAATATTCCACTGATCCAGAGATACGATTATTGAAAAAACCAAAGTCTAGACCGATGTTCATTTCTGTTGTAGTTTCCCACTTTAAATCGCTATTTCCTAACTGACTTTTTCCTACAGCCGTTTGTACTGCATTACCAAAAAGATAGTTCCCTCTTGGAGCATAATACTCAAAAGCTTTATCGCCAATACCACTGTTACCTGTTTGACCATAGGCAAGTCTCAATTTCAGATTGCTCAAACTTTCGAACGACTTCAGAAATTTTTCTTCGGTTACTCGCCATGCAAGCGCTACAGAAGGAAATATTCCCCATTTGCTATTTTCTCCAAAGTTCGAAGTTCCATCTCGACGAAGCGTAAAAGTCATCAGATATTTCTCTTTGAAATTATATTGAAATCTACCAAAATAAGAGGCAAGCTTTTTTTCGTTTCTCCAGGAACCAGTGGTTGGTATACCTTCTCCTGCTCCTAAATTATCGCTACCAAAAGTATCCGTAAAGAATTTAGTGTTCCCGGTACTAAAACCATTGCCTTTAAATATCTGATATTCGTATCCTAACAAGAGGCCAAAGTGATGATTTTCCTTTAATGTTTTCTGATAATTAAGCGTTGAATTAAAAAGCAGGTCGGTAGCGTTCGAAATACTTTTTGTTCCTTTTCCTCCGCTTTGTGCACCGTATAAGAAATTATTCGGCATGTAATTATTTCTCTGTCCCGATTTATCGTCAATTCCAACGGAAACCCTTGCAGTTAAATCATCAATTACATTCCATTCTACAAAGGTGTTGGCCATTAATCGCTTCGAAATTGTTTGATCATCAATTTCTCTGTACGAAACCGGATTTGGTAATACCGCATCGTTAGGATTAATTGAATACTCTCCTTTATCATTGTATACAGGAACCAATGGACTCATTTGAAGCGCAGCAATCAAAACTCCTGAATTTTCCCACTCATTACCATCCAATTGTATGTTTTTATTATCGATGTATGAACCAGTTATTGAAACGCCAAGTTTTACATCATCCGTAATTTTCTGATCCAAATTAATACGACTACTAAAGCGATCGAAGTCGGAATTATTAACAACACCCGTTTGATCGAAGTAATTAGCAGAAATAAGGTACTTCGTATTCTTATTTCCACCTGATATAGATAAATTATACTCATTGATCTGACCTTGCTTTGTCACTTCATCCCACCAATCGGTACCTTTGCCAGCATTAGCGATTTGATCTTCACTAAATTTTGGTTCAAAAGGATTGACAGTTTCTGGGCCGGCTGTACCATATGGGTATAAATTATTTTCAATTAAATGAAGCTCTTTTCCCAAAACATTGGATTGCTGCATAAATTCGCTTGCATTGAGCATATCAAAATATTTAGAAATATTTTGTACCGAATGATTTACAGACAATTCTATATTTGCTTTTCCCTCTTCCCCTCGTTTAGTGGTTATAAGGATAACTCCATTAGCCGCTCGCGCTCCATAAATTGCAGTTGACGAAGCATCTTTCAAAATCTCAATCGATTCTATATCGTTTGCATTTAATGAATTTAAAGGATTTCGGCTACCTAAGCTATAACGATCGCCACTTCCTGGTTCAACCGAATTGTTATTTACAGGAAAACCATCAATAACATACAATGGTTGATTGCCTGCATTAACAGATCCAGAACCACGAATAATAATATCGATACCTCCACCTGGCTGAGCACTCTTTTGTTGTACCATTACACCCGCAGCTTTACCCGCTAACATATGAGTTACTGATACATTAGCGATCTTTGGAAGTTCATCGGACTTTACACTAGAAATAGCTCCGGTGAGATTACTTCGCTTTGTAACTCCATAACCAACCGCAACCACTTCGCTAAGGTTAATGGCATCGGTGGTCATTTTTACATCTAGAACTGATTGATTCGTTATTACCACCTCTTGTGTAGCCATTCCAATAAAGGAAAAAATTAAGCTGCTATTTTCCGGAATATTCGAAATAGAATATTTACCATTAATATCGGAAATCGTACCATTTGTAGTTCCTTTTATTATAACACTAACCCCTGGTAATACCCCATGATCATCGAC
>JADGFH010000060.1 GCA_016743925.1 Labilibaculum sp. | reverse complement strand
TTATTTATACAAATATACACAATAATCTTGATATAGCAAGCAAAATATAAATTCAACAAACGAGAACGGGATATTTATTTGACATATCAAGCAAAATACCTTATATTTGTAAAAAAATGGTTATGGAAACATTGGGAAATACGTTGAAAAATGGAAGAAAGGCCATCGGGTTAACATTACGACAGGTCGAGGAATCTACAGAAATCTCTAATGCTTATTTAAGCCAACTTGAGAATGATAAGATTAAAAGCCCATCAGCAAACATTCTTTATAAGTTATCATCGTTATACAGAATACCATTAAATGAGCTTCTTGCTACAGCAGGAATAATAGAAAAGAAAAAAGAATCAGAAGTAAAAGAGCATGATGACTTTTTGGAAAGTGTTGCTTTTTCATCTGAAGACATGACTTCTGAGGAAAGAAAAGAAGTTCTTAATTATTTAAAGTTTGTAAAATCTAAGAATAATCGTTCATGATTGATGATTCATCTAAAAAGGACATCGAGAAAATTTCCTATGAAGTTTTAAAGCAAAGTAAAGCGCTTGGTGTCTTCCCTACTCCAGTTGAGAAAATACTTAATTATACTGAACTTGCTATTGATAGTGGTATTGATTTGAGTAAGGTTGATAAATCATTCATAGATAGATTGAAGGATGGATCTTCAAGTAAAATAAAAGTTCTCCAGTCCGGTTTATCTAAAATTGCTGGAATTTTTGATCGAAGAGAAAAAAAAATATATGTTGATTTTAGCTTGACCAATGGTAAAAAGAATTTTGTGAAGTTACACGAAATTGGTCATGGGATATTGCCTTGGCAAAATGCAATTTTATTGGCTTCAGACAACAATCAAACTTTAATGGATTTGTATGAGAATCAATTTGAAGCTGAAGCTAATATGTTTGCTTCTATCACTCTTTTTCAGCAAGATATATTTGTTTCGGAAATAAATGGACTCCCACTTAATATTTCTTCCGCCATGGCAATGGCTAAGAAATTTGGATCTTCAGTTCATTCTGCGTTAATGAATTATGTATTGAAATCTAGGAATAAGTGTGCTCTACTCGTGTTAACTCCAATTAAAGAATCTGGATTTAACGATGCAATATGTGAAAAACGAAATTTATTCTATTCAGATTCATTTTTAACAGAAGTTGGTGAGTTGGAATTGCCGGAAAAATTCGGTTTTACATGGGATTTTATTAGGGATTATAAATTTCATAAGAGATACAATGACAAAGGGCGAATTACATTTAAAACGGTAAATAATGAGGATCTAATCTCGAATTATCACTACTTCTATAATGGCTACAATGTATTTGTATTTATTTTTCCTAAGAGCGAAGTTAATAAATCAAGAACAAAGGTTATACTTACGAATTTATAAATAATTGAACTCAAAGATGTTATTGTTAAAAGTAATGATTTATGAGTTGACCTTATTAGTTGTTTTGAGGGTAAAATAGTCCTAGTACGTAAATACATATTGGCATTTTATTGTTTAATATGAGATTGAAATTTTTTCATTAAAAATATGGTTTGTTCATTATTTTTAATATCTCCTTGTCAAATGAATTAATATACTTCAAGAATGTTCGTAGGTTTGAGGATATGAATCTAAAAACCATTAGTTTAATTTGGATTAATTCTTTTTTATAAAACAATAATTGTCGAGTAGTTATTTGTGAGGTAATGATATTATGTTTGTATAGTTATTTACTATATCTGCCAGTACTGTTATTCAATTGTTCTAAATATTTCATGACTATTGAAGTGTTTTTTTAGACTAGAGTTTTGTTTTCTTTAAGATGATCTGTTATTCTAATTGCAATTTAATTTTCAAATCTCTATATTGTTATAGTAGGAACAAATGGCATGTTGAAAGCAAATGAAAAATAATATTTTGTGGAATCAAGTAAAGCGATTAATTTTTGACATTGTTGTTTATGAAGCTTAATGAAATTAAAGTGTATCGTATGACTCATATTGAGAATATTCCTCATATTCTTGAACACGGTATAACACACAAGGATTCTAAAAATTGTAATCCGAATTTTAAAAATATCGGAGATCTGAGTTTAATTGGTAATAGGGGTGAGAAAATTGTAGTTGTTGATAATGGTGATTATGGCAATTCTAATTCTTATAATATAACTTTGGGCGATTTTATTCCGTTTTACTTTGGAGTTAGGATGCCAATGCTGTATGTAGCGCAATTAGGGGGTAATTTTGTAGAAAGAGCTACATCTCCTGAAGATATTGTTTATATGGCTTGTTTAGTAAAAGAAATAATTAAAGAAGATAGATTATATTATTTTGCAGATGGTCATGCTACCGATAAGTTTACTACGTTTTACGATAGGAGTAGAATTAAGGATTTACCTACTTTGGTTGATTGGAATGCAGTTAGAGCTAAATATTGGGGTGGGGATGGAAATTTAAACGTTAAGAGGCAAAAACAAGCAGAATTTTTAGTCTTAAACGATATAAAGTCAAGTTGTATACGTGCATTTGCCTGCTATAACGAGAAGGCTCAAAAACGTTTAATCGAGATGGGTATTTTAAAGGAGAGGATTAGTATTATTCCAAAGGCTTATTATGAAATTGAGTTATGATAAAATACGTAACAGGAAATATATTTGAAAGTGAGGCTAGTGCTTTAGTCAATACTGTTAATACTGTGGGTATAATGGGAAAGGGTATTGCTTTGCAATTCAAGAAAGCTTATGTAAATAATTATAGCGCCTATGCAGAGGCTTGTAAAAGAAAAGAGATAAGGATAGGTAAACTATTTGTCACAAGGGATTCAAATTTAAGCACAGGAGAAAGATATATTATAAACTTTCCAACGAAAAAGGACTGGAGAAAACCATCTGAATATAGTTATATAAAAGAAGGTTTAGATGATTTAATTAGAGTAATTAGAAAAAAGCAAATAAAAAGTATTGCAATACCTCCTTTGGGTGCAGGTAATGGAGGTTTGGAATGGGAAAAAGTTAAAATGATAATAGAGGATAAGTTGAAAGATGTATCAGCAGAAATTATTGTTTATGAACCAACTGCTCATATAAAAGAACACTTAAAGAAGGAAAGGGTGAAATTGACAAATGCTCGTGCTTTATTGCTTTATGTACTTTATGATATGGTTGGGAATGGAGAATATGTTTCAGAATTTTCAAGTGAAAAGATTTGTTACTTTTTACAAAGGTTTGGAGCAAGGAAATTTTTTAAACTGGATTACACACCTTGTTTTTATGGACCTTATTCAGGCAAAGTTAGATATGTTTTGAATGTGTTAAATGGGAGTTATTTGATGGGGTATAGTGATATGAATAAAAAACCATTTGAACCTTTAACATTAGTTCCTGATGGTTTTGAAATAGTTAAGAAGCATGTAGAAGGGAAGCCAGAACTTTATACTATAGCAGAAAATACAATAGGTTTTTTAAACGGATTTTATTCAGATTTTGCATTAGAGTTACTATCGTCAATTGATTTTATTACATCTGAAATTGAATCGTTTGAAAAGGATTTAGTAAATCAGAAGCTAGAAGAGTGGAGTGATCGAAAGCGTAGTTTGTTTTCAAATCCAAAATATATTGATATTTCTATTAATCACCTTAAATGTGCTGCTTTATAGAAGTTACCTCATAAAGGTTATGTATGATATGGTTAGGCTTTGGTAAGTCTAGCCTTTTTTATATATAGTCATTACTACTCCTACTTATAAAAATGAGATAGTTTTTACTTTATAGAATTCACATTATCTGGGATGTAATGTATTAAGTAACTAATTTGTGAATATGGTCTTAGTATAATCTAGGGGACAAATAAGGGTATATCCATTTAAACAAATACAGATAACATCCTATTAGTGAGAGGTTAGTGTGTTTGAAGTTAGGTTCTGTTGGGGCTGCTAAAATACTAATAATCAAAGCGTTATCAATATTTTTGTTTTAATGCTGTTTCAGTCCCATTCTGAATAAGCAGATTCTTCGAAAAAATAATACTTCTTTAGAGAACAATTTAGCCATGTTATAACTAGTTAACGGCTTAAATATGCCAAATCCTTACAATTTATAGATTCATCCTGAAAGCCCTTTAGAGTTGAATAAAACCCGCTTAATTTTCATTCCGTTTTCTTTTGTTGGAATATTCACCACTTTACAAGCATACATGATAACAAGTTGTATGCTTGTAAAGACTGCATTGTCGCTGGTAGTAATTAAACCTTGTGTAAGCAGTGTTTCGCAAAAGCTCACATAGTAGGCAAAATTATGAGGCTATCCTTAAAGTAAATTTCTCGTATTTTCTGGACTCACCCTTCTGTTCTCTAATGGAGAAGATCCCTATACTGTGTGTTGGCATTCTCCCTTTACAGGAGTTAGAGAGGTGAGCACAAGGGAAAAACTTTTTAGACAGCCCCCCTTCTTAGTAATTAAATCCAATTAAGTTATAGTACGTTAACCACGGAATAAAAAACAAAACGGCAATAACAATAAGCGATTGATAAATTAAATCAAAAGTGACCAGCTCTTTAAATCGAATAGCTTTCACCAACAAATAGATGCTAATAAACTCCAATAGTATAATGAAAAATGGTAAAACGAATGCAACTTTAATTATCAACGGAGTACCAATAGAAAATGCTTGAGGATCCATCTTTAGTAAAGCAAAAGCAAGTACTGCAAGGAAAAGGACGATGATAGCGGCAAGTGAAAAATTAATTTTTTTAATAAGATGACTTTTTCTATTGCGAACAGATAGTTTACGTACAATACTAGTAATGATGTAAATCAATAAAATAAGGATAATACTACCCATCCAGAAAATCTGAAATTTAACAGGTTCGTACCATTTTAATTTAATGTATGAATAGATGTCAGCAAAGAAATAAGAAATTTTGCCTTTCGTATTTCTGCCAAAAGCTAAATATCTGCCATATTTTGAATGGAATGTTAAATCGGATATCGGAACAAGTTTATCTTTCCATTCTACTATCTCAAGTGTACTATCATTAGATACAATCTCAATTTCGAGACCAAATCCAACTAAAAGAGCCAATTTATCAAAAGTTGTAGATGCATATCCTGTAGACCTATATTTACCGGTGAATGTCTCCAATGGTTCATCTGCAGTACCCATCTTAGGTGACAGCTTTATCTTTTCTTTTTCGACAATGCTATCTGGCATAAGTCGTGGTAGTAGATCATAAATAAATTTGTTAATAAATGCTCGACTATTACTATTTGGCATACTCGACGTATTTGCACAAACAAAGAAACCTATGTTTTCTTCCGGAATCATTATTAATTCACTTACAAAACCCTGAATGGCACCAGCATGTCTTACAAGTCTTATTCCATTCCATTGCGATTCGTAAAAACCTAAAAGCCACCCGTTCTCAGATTTTTCATATTGCTTAAATCCTGTATAGTGCATTTTATACACCGATGCGGAATCTAAAATTTGCTTTCCTTTAAAATTACCATCGTTCAGGAACATAGATATATAATTCCCCATATCTGATGCTGTTGAGTTAAATGAACCAGCTGGATAATAAAGTTGGAAATCAGGTTGGTATGGAATCAATTGATCACCCTTTTGCAAGTAGCTTGAAACGTAGTTTTCTTTGAGTTTAGCTTGTCTTTTAAAACCGCTATGATTCATTTCTAGTGGTTTTAAAATCCTTTTACTGATATACTCATGAAAAGGTAAACCAGATACCTCTTCAACAATAAGTCCCAATAAGGCATAACCATGATTAGAATACCTTATGACTTTGCCTGGGGGTCTAATTTGTGGCGGCATTTGTTCTTCTAAATATTGAGCTAAGGGAATTACATCTTCTTCAGACAGAACTGCTGTACCAATAATCTTATCATCAAAACCGGCAGTATGCGTTAAAAGATGTTTGATGGTTATGGAGTCGTTGAATTTATACTCTAATTGAAATGATTTGAGATAGCTGTTAATATCCCTATCAAGTTCTAACTTTTCTTCCTCAACTAATTGCATGGCTGCAGTAGCCACAAAAGTTTTTGAGATAGAGGCTATTCCAAACAAAGAAGTGCGACTATTAACGGGCGTATTGGAATCAATAACGGCTAAACCATAACCATTCAGATGAAGAATAGAATCGCCTTGCATTAATACAATGGTAGCTCCTGCAATGTTATTCTTATCAATGCCTTGGGTAAATGAAGAATCTATCCAGGCTGATAAATCTGTTTTTGGGTCACCTGTGTTTTGTGAATATGTTATATTCTCGAATGAGAAAATAGAACATATAATTAAAAATGTAATAAGTAAATATTTCATAGTATATTATTTGATTTAGATAATATGGGGTGTAGGTTTTTTTAGAATAATCTTGCTAAGCCTAAAATTGTTTATTCTTAGTGTTTGTAAAGGAAATTTATAACTTAAGTGAATATGTAGAAGTGTCTGGTTTACAGAATATATGCAAAAAGAATTTGCATTCTATAAATGAGGTTGAAAAGTAGTTTTTACACACCTTCCTTATGCTCACCTCTCAGTCCTGTAGAGCAAAAGTTCTTTGCAGATTATATGTTGGGGTTCTCTCCTTTAGGGGACTTTGTAAGGTGAACGCCAGGAAAAGGACTTATTACAGCCTCAAATTTTCTCCTATTGATTTATAGGTTCGGTTTGCGACGGATATTCTTTTAGATTTCGACACACAAACCAAATTATTGCAGATATCATAAGAAGCATCATGCCAAAAAACGGTGCGATAAAAGTGACTTTTAAACCTCCGGCGAGATAGCGTGGGTCTACACTGGTACCACCCATGCTTCGGATATTATCAAAAGCTTCAATGAGACCAACCATTTGCCCGGTTATCCCAATTAAGAATGCAAAACTGCCGAAAAATAAAATACTTTCGTTTGTCCTTTTAAGTTTTTGAGGATTTTTATTCGTACGGTACAAAATGATAAAACGGATTGCAAGGATAAATATCATTATCCACATCAGGTAAATAGGGGCCATAAAATTGGGTCCACCTTCATAAAAAAATCTAATTATCATGACTTTAAATTTTAAAATTAATAATGGGACAATAGTAAAGATTCATGATAACCTTTAAAAACATATTATAGGAACAACAGAAATTGCATCCTCAACAACAAATTTAAGACAATAAATAGCATTTTTGTTATTCAGGGTGCATTTCGTGCTGTTGGTATAAAATAAGGATGTTTGTTAATAACAAAGCTATTTTCGTTTTATATTTGTTAATTATGGATATGAATAAAAACATAAAATCGAGTAACAATAGTTTTCCAATTTGGGAAATAATTTATTGGTTTATAGCATCTTTATTCATGTTTTTTGTTTTCAGCAACAGACATTACGATATTCAAATGCGTACAAACTTATCTATCTTACTTTTAATTATAAGTTTTGTAAATGCAAGGGTAACCAATAAAATTTTAATTCCTAAATTTTTATTTGAAGATAAAAGAGGGCTGTTTTTATACCTACTCTTTTTCTTACTTATTCTATCGTTATGGCTTATTAGTATTGCTCTCTTTATTATCACTTTGTATAGCAGCATAGCCCTTCCCAATATGATTTTACCTTCTCTCGAAGATGTTATTATTCTTCTCACAGGTACTTATTTAATTTCACTGTTGTCTTCTGTTTTTTACTTTACGAAAGAATCGTATCAATCGAAAGAAGAAAAGTTAAATATTGAGAAGCAAAAAAATACGCTGGAATTGAAATTTAAAGAAGTACAACTGCAATTGCTTAAAGAGCAAATTCATCCCCATTTTATCTTTAACATGATGAATAACCTATATGCGCTAGTAAATGTGGATACGGAGCTTTCAAGGGAAGTTATTGTGCGTTTAGCCGATTTACTTGATTATATGCTTTACGAATGCAATACAGAGCAGGTAGAATTAAGCAATGAAATTAAATTCATCAACAATTATATTGAACTTGAAAAAATAAGACACGACGAAAATTTTAACGTTAAAACCGATTTTCCTAAAAATGTATCCGGAGTAAAAGTTGCCCCTTTAATTCTATTCCCCTTTGTTGAAAATGCGTTCAAGCACGGACTAAAACAAACAAGCAACGATTTTATTTATATGAAATTAACAATGGCTTCGCTCCAAGTACAATTCAATATAAAAAACAACATACATCATACTACTTCAACAACGGCTGGTGCTCAAAAGAGTAAGGGCATAGGTCTGAAAAATGTTCGTGAAAGGCTTGAACTTATTTATCAAAATAAATATGAGTTAGAAATATCAAGAAACAATGACATTTTTGAAGCTAACCTAAAAATTATACGATAATGCCCGGTAAAAAAAAACATACCTGTTTGATTATTGACGATGAACCATTGGCAATAAAAGTTATACAGGAACATCTTGAAAATTTCAGTGATCATGTTAAGTGTGTTGGAACCTATACGAAGCCTTTTGAAGCAATGCCTCTTTTAAATAAAGGAGGTATAGATATTTTATTTTTAGATATTAATATGCCATCCATTTCCGGCATTGAATTTTTAAAAGCCATACCTAATCAACCCTATGTAATTTTTACAACAGCTTACAGGGAATTTGCTGTTGATGCTTTTGATCTCAACGCCCTTGATTACCTTGTAAAGCCAATTTCTACCGGAAGGTTTTTAAAAGCGATGAATAAATTTCTTTTAATGGAACAAACACAACTTCAAAAACCTAAAGAATTTATTCATATTAAGGCGGATAAAAAAAATTATAAAATTCCCACGGAAACCATACTTTATATTGAAAGTCTGGATAATTACATTAAAATTAAAACTACAACGAACAGTCTTATCTGCTACGAATCATTATCCTGCATTGAAAAGGAATTACCAGCAGAGATATTTTTACGTATCCATCGTTCTTTCATCATTAACATCAACCAAATCGACCACTACACATCGTCATACATTAAGCTAGATGACCGACAGTTTACTATTGGCAGAAATTATAAAGAACATGTATTAAGCAGTCTTGAAAAACAATAACCTTTTTTAAAACTTGCAAAAAAGCTAACAAATACCAGACCTAAGTACCGCCTTAAAGGCGGTTTGGGATTCCCCAAGTACAAATGATATACTAAATTTCGTGCTTCATATCAAGGGCAGTGAGGATTAATAAGATAAAAGATTAGGTTTTTAAAACTTGAAACAGATTGACTTTGAACAATTAACACCAGCATACATTAATGTGTAAAAATAATAGCCGGAAAAGTGCGTTTTCGAGCGATTTTAGTCCGATTCAACATTGCAACAGGTTGATAGGTATCTTACCCTGCAATCGGCTATTATTCTTACACTCACCGCTATCAATGAATATTTATAAGGGGGACAAATAAGGGTACATTTAAACACCTTCACACCAGCAAAGCATTAACAATCAATCGTTTGTGTATTTTTATTTGGGTTCTGTTGGGGCCACATATAATCCTTGTAAGTATATACTTACGAGGATTTTTTGTTTTTATATTGCAACATATCTTCAAGCTTTTGTCATTTTAAACCTAGATGTATTGAGCTGTATAGCTATTTTGTAGCCTTTGGATATATTTTGTAAGGCTTTCTTTGTGTTTATCTCGATAATGGCTTACATACTTCTTTAAATGACTTATTCCCCTTGTTAATGGGTATTTTCACTAAATTAATTCGTCGTGCTATCTGAAAGATTGTTTAAATAGGATAAGTAAACGGGATAGAATCGAGATAAGAACGGGATAAATACCCCTTAAGAACCCTTTATATTAGCCCGTTATTAGGTTTTATTCACTGTATACACCTACTAATTTACTGATATGGTCTTTTCCTGAATAGAAATACATAGTTTCTTGGCTCAATATTCAGCTTATCGAGATAACGACTTACTTTTTATGGGATAATGCCATATTCTTATCCCTAAGATTATACTAGATACTATTGTTAATCAGCCTAAAACTCAAGATTTTGATTCTTACTTAAATATTGATTTGAGTAAAAATCAGAAGAATTTTGAAAAAAAGTATAAAAACATTTGTATGTACAACTAATGTATTTATATTTGCATCAGAAAAAGAAACAAACATGACCAAAGCATCTAAAACATTTCACGAAAGCTGCCTGTATTTTACAGTCAATTCACTTGCCAGACAAATTAATGAAATGGCGGAAGAAGAATTTAAAATAACAGGATTGACTCCTTCACATGCCTACCTGATGCTAACATTACTTGATGAACCAGGACTGAGTCAAAATGAATTGAGCCAGAAAATGAATTTGAAAGCCTCTACAATGACTCGTTTTATTGATAAGCTGATGTTAAAAAGACTGGTAGAGAGAATTCAGGAGGGAAGATCTGTTTTTGTTTATCCAACAGAGAAGGGTAAAGAGCTGAGAGTATTGATAGAAAGAGCAATGAGAAATATGTATGAACGATATTATGAAGTATTGGATGAAGATTTCTCTAAAAATCTGACTTCAGAAATGAATAAGGCAAATTTGCTTTTAAAGGATTAGATCCTTTTTTTTTAATCATATAGTTGTATGTACAACTATATGATAAAGGGGAGATATTTTATTAAAAGCAAAAAGAAACCTAACTTACTATACGCACTAGGTCTCTCAATTTCAATATTATAGTGTGTTATTGTAAATAGAGTAGAATAAATTAAAATTTTAAAAAATGGGTAAATTGATTATTACAAAAGACAATGGAGTGGCAAATGTTATTATTAAAAATCCACCTGTAAATGTTATGACAATTGATTTGATTAACGAAGTCAATGCATTCGTTCTTTCATTAAAGGACGATCGCGACATTAAAGTCGTTGCATTTAAATCTTATCATGAGATGTTCTTCTCGGCTCACCTTGACCTAAATGTCATTAACGGCACGCCAGGAGGGCAAGCTGCAATTATTGAATTCAGTAGTATGATTAATAACATCAAAGCTATGAAACAACTTTCGATTGCTATTGTTGATGGTGTGGCTCGTGGTGGTGGTAATGAATTTGTTATGGCCTGTGACTTGGCATACGGAACTGAGAATGCTGCATTCGCCCAACCAGAAATAGGAGTTAACATCCCTACAGGAGGTCAGGGTGCGGTACAATTTGCCCGCAGAATGGGGAAAAATAAAGCTCTTCAAGCACTACTGATAGGTAACGATTTCACTGCACAAGAAGCTGAGAAACGAAACATTATCACTCAATTCGTACCCAAGGCTGAGATAGATTCTTTCCTTGACCAAATGCTATCGGTTATTGGAAACTTGGAGATTCGCGATATCGTGATGTATAAAGAAATCATAGCTGCCTCCATTAAGGATGAAGAGGCCGGAGTGGAGCTTGAACTACGTTACTTTCTTGAGCGCGCTAAAGAGAAAAAAACGGAGATAATTATCGAAGCATTTTTGAAGCATGGCGGCCAGACAGAACGTGAAGCTACAGACTTCCCTGGTTTGTTTGCTGATATTGCAGCAGACCTTTCGAAATGAGCTCTGTAAGCAGTAAAGAAACATTTAAAGTGATTATGAGTTAATGTAAGGTGTCTATTTAATAATTAAGCCCAGTAGGGAATGTGTCACAATCCTTACTGGGTTTATATTATTTGGAACAAAAAGTTTAGTTGAAAATAAAAAATTTAATAAGTAAAAAAATGAAATTTGAAGGAACAACCTATAGACCCCCAGTAGAAGCAAATAGCATGTTACTGCAAGTAACAGTCGGATGTGCTCACAACGAGTGTACGTATTGTAATATGTATGATGATGTCAAGTTCCGCGTGATAAATACCGATCAGATAGAGCGGGATCTGCAGGAAGCCAGACAAATGTATCGAAAGGTTGAACGTATATTTCTTGTAAATGGTGATGCCTTCGTCTTGAGTGCAAACCGTTTGAAAAAAATCGCTGAGATGGTCAATGATTATTTTCCGGAATGCAAGACAATTACCATGTATGCCTCAATTCAAAATATTCAGTCAAAGAGTGATGAAGATCTTAAAGAACTAAAAGCTTGTGGAATTAATGATTTGTGGGTGGGAGTAGAATCTGGTTGGAATCAGGTCGTCTTAGATATTAAGAAGGGGTATACAGTGAAGGAAGCTAAAACAGAGCTTGCCCGCTTAAACGCTGCTGGTATCAATCACATGGCGGGTTTAATGCTTGGTGTGGCTGGAAAGGATAAGGGGCTGGAGAATGCCAAACTGACTGCAGCCTTTCTGAACGAAACAAAACCCAAATTGATATGGGCAGGAACTTTGGGTTTATTTGAGGGTACGCCCATGGCAAATGATGCCAAGAAAGGTCTGTTTTTGTCTGCCTCAGAAATAGAAATTCTTGAGGAAGAAAAAGAACTGATCAGAAGCATCAACCTGAACAATATACCCTTTTACGGGGTTCATCCTACAAACACGCTTCCGGTTATTGGTGCTCTGCCTAAAGATAAACAAAAAATGATCGATAAGATAGATCTAGGGATTAATGAATTAGGGGAGGAGAGACTTTCAGATTCTTTCCAGCGTAAGTCATTATAAATAATTTAGGTGCTAATTATCGTGAACAGTTATAATTAAAAAAATAAGAATAATATGAGATATGAAGGTAAAATTTATAGGCCACCACCAGAAGCAGATAGCTTTTTGTTGCAATGTACCATTGGCTGCTCTCACAATCAATGTACCTTCTGTGGGATGTACAAAGACCGTAAATACAGGGTGCGCTCCCTGCCAGAGATTATAGGTGATATTAAGATGGCAAAAGTTACCATGGGGCGCCGCCTGTTAAAGGTTTTCTTATGTGATGGGGACGCCATTTCTCTTGATACTGAGATACTGCTTGAAATACTATCCGAGCTATATAAGGCGTTTCCCTATCTCAGACAAGTCAGCACTTATGTGGGACCACAGAGTACACTTAGTAAAAGCGTTGATGAGTTGAAGCAATTGCGCAAAGCCGGATTAACAACAACTTATCTTGGTGTAGAGTCTGGAGATGATCAAGTTTTGAAAGCTGTTCGTAAAGGTAGCACTTCTTCAGAAATTCTTCAGGCAGGACAAAATATTGTCGAGTCAGGGATGAGTTTAACAGCGATGGTGATGCTTGGCTTGGGGGTAAAAGATTCAAATTCACATATTTTGGCAACGGCTGAGATTATTAATAAGATCAAACCTCATCATCTGGGTATTTTGACGACGGTTCCTGTTGAGAAAACGAGCCTTGCAAGGCAAGTGGAAAAGGGTGAATTTAAACTAAAGGATGCTTATGAAACTCTGGAAGAGATGAAAATCCTTTTAGAAAATATTACCCTTGAAAACTTGGGAATAGACGGAACCCACAAGTCAAACTTTTTGACCTTGATGGGTTATATGAAAAATGACAAACTGAAATTGATTGATCAGATCGACCTTGCTCTGAAAAACAAAGAAGAAGCTTTGGTTGGAGTACCATATTTAGGACAATTCTAAATCTTTCCTTCCGGGAGTTTGTTTATGATCTATTGGAGATTTTTAAATCTTGTCTTTTGATGATATCAAAGTCTTAAAGGTGTTATTTTACTTGAATACCAAAAGCCAATCGCCAGCATACGTTATAAATATTTTGGCGTTTGGTGGTTTGGCAGGTCATTGCTTTCGATAATGTTTAGTTTTGGATATTAATATTAGTAGTTTGAATTGCTAAACACTTCATACCGCAAACGTTAAATCCTATAATCAACTCATATTTATAAGGGGGACAAATAAAGGTATACTCATTTATTTCATGCGCCGTAAGTTTCATATAATCAGTGGTTAATGAATTTAAATTAGATTCTGTTGGGGCTACAAAAATACTGATAAGCAATCAATTGCATGCGTTTTTTATTGTAATGCTGTTTTAGTTCTATTCTGAACAAGCAAATTCCTCGAAAAATATTTCTTCTTTAGAGAACAATTTAGGCATGTTATAACTAGTTAAGGGCTTAAATATGCCAAATCCTTACGATTTATCCATTCATCCTGAAAGTCCTTTAGGAGTGTATAAAACCTGCGTAATTTTCATTCCGTTATCCAGTTACTAATTTATTTCACATCCCGTTTTCTTTTGTTGGAATATTAAGCAGTATATTTATTAAGCGAAAATATTGCAGTGGTTTATCTGAATTGCGACTTAGTATGGGCAAATTAACTTTTTTAATTCTGATTATATTTCTTTGCTTTTCTTGTAATAGACAAATCAAGGATGATTCTAGAATCCATGAGTTTGAAAATCACATGGGTGTCGAAATGACTAAACCTATTAACCTAGTAG
>JADGFH010000059.1 GCA_016743925.1 Labilibaculum sp. | reverse complement strand
GTGCAAGAGTAAGATAGAAAAAAGTGAATGGCGTGGTCCAAATCGCTCTGGTGTTTATACTGAAACAGGTCTTCTAAATGAATGGCCTGCTGAAGGACCAAAAATGCTTTGGCATGTAGATAGTATTCCTACTGGATACTCTTCCGTCGCAATTGCTCATAATACAGTCTATACCACTGGAATGAAAGATTCAATGGATTATTTATTGGCTTTTGATATTCAAGGAAAAATTAAATGGGAAATACCTTATGGACGAGGATGGGATGAGTCTTTTACGGACGCACGTTGTACACCAACGATAGAAGATGATAGAATATATTTGTCAAGCGGAAGAGGAGATCTTGCTTGTATTAATGCAATTTCTGGAGATGCAATTTGGAAGGTAAAAGCCAATGAGATTTTTGAAGGTGAAATTGGAAGGTGGGGTATTTCTGAATCTTTGCTTTTATGGAATGATTTTGTGTTTTATACTCCCTGTGGTGAGAAAACTACTATGATTGCTTTAAATAAGATGACAGGTGAAATCGCTTGGGAATCAAAAAGTTTAGATGATACGCCAGGATATGTTTCTCCTCTTTTGATTAAAAGAAATGGAAAAGATCAAATCGTAACTGTTACGGAAAACAATGCTATTGGTGTTGATCCTTCAACAGGTAATATCGACTGGCAGTTTGACTATGGTTCTTACGCTGGAGGAAAGTGGAAAGCGAATATCAATACAAATACACCTTTGTATAAAGATGGAAAGATATTTCTAACTAATGGTTACGATCATCATTCAGTTATGCTTGATTTGAATAATGATGCTTCAACTGTCGAATTGTTATATGTTGATTCAATTCTAGATGTGCATCATGGTGGTGCTGTTTTAGTTGATGGTTACATTTATGGCGCAAATTGGGAACACAACAGAATGGGGCGTTGGGTTTGTTTAGAATGGGAAACAGGCAAGAAAATGTACGAAACAGAATGGGAGAATAAAGGATCTATTATATCCGCTGAAGGAATGCTTTATTGTTATGATGAAAAGGATGGAAATATTGCTTTAGTTAAAGCAGATCCTAAAGAGTTTAAAGTGATAAGTTCATTTAAAATTCCTTATGGAAAAGGTCCGTATTGGGCGCATATGGTAATCAATGATGGAATATTGTATGTTCGACATGCTAAAGCTTTAATGGCTTATTCAATTAAATACTAATCGATTTTATAGTGCCGAAAAGACATTTTTTTTAAGAGAGTTTTATTTAGATATATGTTACTGAAAAGAAGAGATAAAGGATTAATAAGCCTAGCTGTAATTATTGCACTTGTACTTTTTGTTTACTGGTTGGCTTACAATCCGGTTAAGGATATTCATGCTAATATTCCTGGTATGGATAATCGACCGAAACAATCTGCCTCATCGGAACGAGTGTTAATTGGTGAAGGTTTTGATTTTTATACAGGACATATTTCTGAATTAACAGGTAAGTGGACGCAATTTAGAGGTGCAAATTCTGATAACATTGTTACCGATAAAACGAAACTGATCAACTCTTGGGGAAAAGGACCTAAGATTGATTGGCAGGTTGAATTGGGAGAAGGCCATGCTGCACCAGTTGTGTATAATGGTAAAGTATATGTGCTTGATTACGATGAAGTGAAAAAAGCAGATGCTTTGCGTTGTTTTTCTCTGGAAACAGGTGAGGAATTGTGGCGTAGATGGTACAGAGTGCACATCAAGCGTAATCATGGAATGTCGAGAACAGTTCCAGCTATCAATGATAAATATCTAATTACCATGGGACCGCGTTGTCATGTAATGTGTACCGATCCCAATACAGGTGATTTTCTATGGGGCTTAGACTTGGTGAAAGAATACATCTCTGAAATTCCTTTTTGGTACACTGGTCAGTGTCCAATAATTGAAAATAATATTGTAATTCTTGCTCCTGGAGGTAAAGCTCTGCTGATCGCTGTTGATTGTCTAACAGGAAAAGTGTTGTGGGAAACACCCAACCCAGATAATTGGCAAATGTCTCATTCATCGGTTATGCCAATGAATTTGAATGGCAAGAAAATGTGGGCGTATGCTGCTGTTGGTGGTATTTTAGGCGTTTCAGCCGAAGGTGATGATATAGGACAAATTCTATGGAAAACGAAAGATTTCTCTCCATCTGTTGTTGCACCATCGCCAGTTGTTTTCGAAAATGGAAAGATATTCATGACTGCAGGATATGGAGCTGGTTCGATCTTACTACAGGTTAAAAAGGAAGGTGCTAAATATGCTGTAAGCACACTTCAAAAATTTAAACCTAAAGATGGAGTTGCATCAGAGCAACAAACTCCTGTGGTATATAAAAATCGTATGTTTTCCATATTGCCTAAAGATGCTGGTGGAATGAGAAACCGATTTGTTTGTGTTGATCCAAATGATTGTACAAAGATATTGTGGACAAGTGGTACTAGCGACCGTTTTGGTTTGGGACCATACCTTATAGCTGATGGTAAATTCTTCATTTTGAAAGATGACGGAACGCTTAGCATTGCTAAAGCAAGTACCGAAAGATTTGAATTGTTGGACAAAACCAAAGTCTTGGATGGTCATGATGCATGGGGACCATTGGTAATTGCAGATGGCAGATTACTAATGCGTGACTCAAAGCATCTTTTGTGTATTGATGTTAGAGCAAATTAAATTGATCTACGAATGAAAAATAAATTGACATTGTGGCTTTTAGTGGTTCTGCTTCTTGTAGTTGTCGGCTTTATGGCGAAAGATCTATTTGTAAGTAAGAACACAACAAAAGAAAATGTTTATGAATATGATTTGAAAGAGCTTAGAAAGGTTGATTCCTCGAAAATCAGTCATAAAGAGGTGAAACAAATAAAAATTCAAGCTAAAGAACTTCATGGTATTGCAATTGATTCTAAAGATCAGATTTATGTGAGCACCGATGAAGCCATACTTATATTGAATGCGCAAGGAGAAAAGATCAATTCTTTAAAAGTAAGAGGTGAAGCTCGATGTTTAACGATTGCTGAAAATGGCAATGTTCTGGTAGGGATGAGAAACCGAGTCGACATTAGAAAACCAGATGGAAGTTTGCGTAATAGCTTTTTAATTTCTGGAGAGAAAGCATTCATCACTTCTTTGGCAATTGATGGAGAAAATATTTATGTAGCCGATGCAGGACAAAAGATTGTTCATCATTACAATATAGACGGTAAGAAGATTAAGGAAATAGGAGGAAAGGATATTGATGCAGGAATCAAAGGATTTGTTATTCCAAGCCCGTTCTTTGATTTGCTAATGGGACGACAAGGCGAACTTTGGGTTGTTAATCCCGGAAGACATGCTTTCGAAGCTTATAATTCAAAAGGAGACCAAATCTCTTCTTGGGAACGAACTTCCATGAGTATTGAAGGATTCAGTGGATGTTGCAATCCATCTAATATAGCAATGCTTTCCGATGGTTCTTTTGTGACTGTTGAGAAAGGATTAGAGAGGGTAAAGATTCATTTGCCATCAGGAGATGTGAAATCGGTTGTTGCTGCTCCCGAATTGTTCGAAGCAGGAACGATTGGTATCGATTTAGCAGTAGATTCTGAAGACCGAATTTATGTATTGGATCCGGTAAAGAATATGATAAGAATATTTGAAGCAAAATAGAATGGACAGAAGAGATTTTTTACGAAACGGAGCTAGAACGCTAATTGTTGCAGGATTAGGAATCATGAGTGGCGTTTTTGTTTATCGAAATTACACGACTGAAGAGACATGTATTTTTAAGAATATGTGCAAGGATTGTAATAGTCTTGAGAAATGTACACTACCTGAAGGTGTGAAGTATAAAAAGTCAAAATAGACCTGACAGCGTTTGGAAAACCTGTAAGAGTCTTTTTGTATAAGGAACTTGCTACGTTTTGCTACTTGATTTAGATTAGAAGATGAAAAAAGACAGAAGAGAATTCATAAATACTTGCTTTCGTTTTGCAGCTGGTGCCGGTATTGTAGGAGTTGCAGGGGTTTTGGTTACGAAAAGCCAAACAGGAGATTTTCTTTGGCAGTTGGATCCAACCAAATGCACGCAATGTGGTCGTTGTGCTACAAGTTGTGTGGTAACACCATCAGCAGTAAAATGCATTCATGTTTACGACATGTGTGGTTATTGTGATTTGTGCGGAGGATATTTCCGACCGAATGTGAAGAGTTTATCTACTGGAGCTGAAAACCAACTTTGTCCAACAGGTGCAATCAAAAGATCCTATGTTGAGGATCCTTATTTCAAATATGAAATTATTGATGAGTTGTGCATTGGCTGCGGAAAATGTGTAAAAGGTTGTGGTGCCTTTGGTAATGGCTCATTGCAATTGCAAGTAAGTCATGACCTATGTGTGAATTGTAATCACTGTGCTATTGCCAGAGATTGCCCTTCCGATGCATTCTCAAGAGTGCCTGTTGATAAGGCTTATAAGTTCGCCGGATTTAAAACAAATAAGAAAATATAATTGATCACAATGAAGAAAAGCTTAGCCTTTATCTCTTTACTGATACTATTTGTGGGAATGGAATTTGCAGCCTTTTCACAACAACAACGTTTCCCAAAACCGGAATTCGAATCGGGATACGAACAACCTGTTGCCTCAATGCCTGCACCGCGAGATGGTATGTTTGCATTCTTGGATGTGATGGTATTAATTGCAGCACTTAGTTTAATCACTTGGTTTATACTCAAGAAAAGATCAAGAACTGGAGTAGTGGCAGTTTCTATTTTTTCCATTCTATACTTTGGCTTTTTCAGAGAAGGGTGCGTCTGTTCTGTCGGGTCAGTCCAAAATGTAGTATTAGCCCTTTTCAATCCCGGTTATCACATTCCTTTATCGGCATTGGCCTTTTTTGTGATTCCATTGATTTATACTTTATTTTTTGGTAGAACTTTCTGTGCAGGAGTCTGTCCCTTAGGAGCAGTTCAGGATGTATTCTTGATGAGACCTGTAACATTGAAGAAATGGTTGCAAAAAGCCTTGGGCTTAATACCTTATATCTATTTGGGTTTGTCCGTATTATATGCCGCAACGGCTACAGACTTTATCATTTGCCGATACGATCCTTTTGTTGGGATTTTCAGATTCAATGCGACTTTTTTCATGTTTTCTATTGGTGCGGCCTTCTTGTTGATTAGCGTTTTTATTGCACGACCATATTGTCGTTTTTTTTGCCCTTATGGGGTGATTTTGAATCTAGTTAGTAGAGTTTCTAAGAATCATTTGACCATAACACCTTCAAATTGCATACAATGCAAACTTTGTGAGAATTCTTGTCCTTTAGATGCGATAAACAAACCTGTTGTCGTAAAGCAAATGGAAGACAAGCGATCTGCAACCAGAAGATTCATTTTGCTTAGTTTGATTATCCCAGCACTAATGATTGTAGGTGGTTGGGTAGGTTCAAATTTCCATGAGAATCTATCAAAAGTAAATACAAAAGTACGCTTGGCGGATGAATTACTTCATTTCGATTCAAAAACCATGAAGGAAAGTTTAGAGATAGAAGGTTTCAGAACTTCAGGTCAGCCAGTAGAAGAATTGTATCTAGAAGCTGCTGCCATTGTTGAACAATTCTATTATGGTGGTTGGATATTGGGTGCTTTCATTGGATTGGTAATTGGTCTGGCCTTGTCAGGATTATCAACCTATCGATATAGAGAAGATTACACACCAGATAAAGGTGAATGTGTGAGTTGCGCACGTTGCCTAAAGTATTGTCCTGTAGAAAAGTAAAACCTATAACGACCTAACAGCGTTTTTTAACCTGTCAGAGTCTTGTTAAATATACTTTGTGTCCCTTTGTGAAGTCCTAGGAGCTTCCTTTGTGGTGAAAAATAAAACTTAGAGGTAAAAACCTATGAATAACAAGTTTAAAATAAATCGTACCAACCTGCCTCTTTGGAGAGGAATAGCTTTAGTGGCAGGAATATTCTCTTTCATAATCTGCATGTTGGTTTTGGTAAATTATATTCAAATCAATCGAGTTGATCCTGTAAACACAGAGATCATCAATAGTTTGGTTGATCGATTGAATGAAAATCCAAATGATGAGCAGTTAAGAGAGCAAATTCGTGAAATGGATCTGTTGGTGCGAAAAGCATACTTTACAAATCAATGGCAAGTAAAGGCAGGAGGATATTTATTGCTTTTTGGAGTCATTGTAATGGCGATCGCACTTCATTTATTTTATTCAGGAAAGAAAGAATTACCGCAGGTTTCAGAAGAAGAGGAGGAGAACATTATCCTTTTCCGAGAGAAGGCAAGAAAATGGATTGTGATTGGTGGTTTTGGAATGGTCGGAATCACATTGGTCTTTGCATTTCTTACTCACAAGGAATTGGGAAATCAATTTACTGTAGCGGCTAAAACAGCAAAGGCGGAAGCAGAACAAGAGCAAACACAACAAGTAAGTGAAGTGGTTGAAGTAAGTGCAGAAGTCACTCCAGAAAAGAAAGAAGAAGTAAAAGAGAAAGAAATTGAAGTAATTGTTGAAGAAGCTCCTGAGAAAGTAGCAGTTGCTGTTAAGGAAGAACCTAAAGAAGTAGTTCCTGCTAAAACTGCTGGAAAATATACAGGAACATATCCTACTAAAGAAATGATAGACAATTTCCCATCTTTCCGTGGTCCTGGAGGAAATGGAATTGCTTACCAAAAGAACATACCAAATGAATGGGATGGAGCCAGTGGAAAAAACATTCTGTGGAATCAGCCAGTTCCTATTCATGCCTACAATTCTCCAGTTATTTGGGGAAACAAACTGTTCCTATCAGGTGCGAACGCAACAAGTCGCGAAATTTATTGCTACGATAGAAACAATGGAAAGCTACTTTGGACAGCTAAAGTAGAGCAGATTCCTGGATCGCCTGCAAAATCTCCAGAAGTTACACCAGATACAGGTCATGCAGCTTCTACAGTAACAACCGATGGAAAAGCAGTCTTTGCAATTTTTGCAAATGGAGATGTTATTTCTGTCGATATGAATGGTAAAAAACAATGGGCGAAAAATTTAGGTGTTCCTGATAATCATTACGGACATTCATCTTCATTATTAATATTTGAGGACAAGCTAATCGTTCAATACGATCAGAAAAAATCAGCAAAGGTATTAGCCTTATCTATAAAAGATGGTTCTGAATTGTGGAGCACTCCTCGTAAAGTTAGAGTTTCTTGGGCATCGCCTGTAATCGTAAATAACAATGGTCAAGTAGAGGTATTATTAGCAGCCGACCCTAGTGTTGCTTCCTACGATGTGAATACGGGAAAAGAATTGTGGCATTTGGATTGCATTACAGGAGAAGTTGGACCTTCGGTAGCTTACGCAAATGGAATCGTTTATGCTTTAAATGAATATGCAAGTTTGGTAGCCATTAAGACTGGAGAGAAACCAGAAGTACTATGGGAAGCTTACGATTATCTTTCTGATGTACCAAGCCCAATAGCATACAAGGACATGTTATTTATTGTGACGAGTTATGGTGCGGTTGCTTGTTACAATGCAATATCTGGAGAAATTATTTGGGAACAGGAATTTGATAGTGGATTTTATTCATCACCAATTTTAGTAGATGGCAAAATATATCTGATGGATCGTGAAGGGATGATGCACATATTCAAAGCAGAAAAGGAATATGTAAAAGTCGCGACTTCGGCATTGGGAGAAAAATCAGATGCATCACCAGCTTTTGCTGATGGCAAAATATATATCCGTGGTGAGAAAAATCTTTATTGCATAGGGAAGTAGTTATGGAGAAGATAATCAATTTTGTAGAGGCAGTTGTTGCAGAAATTGGGGTAGAACCAGATAAGGTGATTCCGATTTTGCAGGCAATTCAAGGAAAATATAACTACTTGCCTGAAGATGCTTTGAAGCGGGTTTGTGAAATAACGACTATAACAGAAGCTCAAATAACAGGAATTGCAACTTTCTATTCTCAGTTTAGACATCAACCTGTAGGAAAACACATTATTCGAGTTTGTGTTGGTACAGCTTGTCATGTAAAAGGAGCAAAACAAGTTTTCGATGGCTTTCGTCGTGAATTGGGATTGGAAAAAGGAAATGATACAGACGATAAAAAGCTATTTACGGTTGAAGAAGTAGCCTGTTTGGGTTGCTGTACTTTAGCTCCTGTAGTTCAGATTGATGATGTAACATATGGACATGTTGAAACAGGTAAAGTTGCTGAGATACTTGAGGATTTTAAAAATCTGGCGCCAAGCGAAGATAAAATTGTAAGAGAAGTTACCGAAGAGGGTATTTCGCAAGGAGAAATCAGAATAGGATTAGGTTCTTGCTGCATTGCAAGTGGTAGTTCGGGAGTGAAAGAGGAGCTGGAGAAAACTTTGGCAGAGAACAAGATTAAGGTAGATGTAAAGCAAGTTGGATGTGTTGGTGTTTGCAATCAGGTTCCAATGCTCGAGATCCATAAAAAAGGGGAAGAAGCTGCTTATTATACCAAAATCAATGCAAATGAAGTTGGTGATATCATTGAGAAACACTTTCAATCTAAGAGTTGGATGAGTCGTTTTAAGAATCGTTTCTACAATTATGCCGAGAACATTACTTTCTCTGATATTCCAAAGAGTTCAAATAGATATAACGCTAATGAAGAGGACACACCAATTGCAGAGTTCTTGAAAGGGCAAGTAAATATAGCGACAGAATACCGTGGTGAAATAAAACCATCGGATTTTGATGAGTACATTACAAAACGAGGTTTTGAAGCATTTAAGAAGTGCTTGAACGATTTATCTGCCGATGAAATTATTTCTCAGATTGAGCAAAGCGGATTAAAAGGACGAGGTGGAGCAGGTTTTCCGTCTGCCATTAAATGGAAGATGGTTCAGGATGCAAAATCCGAAAAGAAATACATTATCTGTAATGGGGATGAAGGAGATCCGGGCGCATTCATGGATAGAATGTTGTTGGAATCTTACCCATTTAGAGTTATTGAGGGAATCCTGATTGGTGCCTATGCTGTAGGTGCTAACGAAGGTCGCTTGTACATTCGAGCGGAATATCCGCTTGCAGTTAAGCGAATTAAAGAAGGTCTGGAAATCTGCAAAAGCAAAGGTTTATTAGGCAAAAACATATTAGGATCTGATTTTTCTTTCGAATTGAATGTATTTGAAGGCGCTGGAGCATTCGTTTGTGGAGAAGAAACCGCATTAATTGCTTCCATTGAAGGGAAACGTGGAATTCCACAATTGAGACCACCATATCCTGCAGAGAAAGGACTTTGGGATCAACCTACCTTGATCAACAATACGGAAACATTCTCTTTGGTTCCATATATTATTCGTGAGGGAGCTGAAGTATTCAGTAAAATTGGAACTGAGAAAAGCAAGGGAACAAAAGTATTTGCTTTGGCAGGGAAAATTAAGCGTGGTGGATTAATAGAGGTGCCTATGGGAATAAGCATCAAGCAAATTGTAGAAGAAATTGGCGGCGGAATTGCCGATGGAAAGAAATTTAAGGCTGTTCAAATTGGTGGTCCTTCAGGAGGATGTATTCCTGCATCAATGTCCGATGTAGCCATCGACTTCGATTCTTTGAAAGAAGTTGGAGCAATGATGGGATCGGGAGGATTGATCGTTTTAGATGAATCGGATTGTATGGTTGATATCGCTCACTATTTCTTGTCATTTACTCAAGAAGAATCTTGTGGACGATGTACTTTCTGTAGAATTGGAACGCAGAGAATGTTAGAGATCCTTGAAAAGATCAAGACAGGAAAAGGAAAATTAAGTGATTTGGACTTGCTGGAAAAACTGGCATTAAATACGCAGAAGGGAAGTATGTGCGCTTTGGGTGGAACTGCTCCGAACCCAGTATTATCAACGTTAAAGTATTTCCGTCACGAATATGAAGCGCATATTAATGGCGAATGTCCATCTGGAAAATGTGAGAACCTAATTCGCTATGAAATCAACGACGATTGTACAGGTTGTACAAAATGTGCACAGCGTTGTCCGGTAGATGCGATTGAGGCAAAACCATACGAATTGCATAAAGTGGATAACGAATTGTGTATTAAATGCGATATCTGTAAACAGATTTGCCCAGTAGATGCTGTAGAAATAAAATAGAGACCTGACAGCGTTCGAAGAACCTGTAAGAGTCTTTTTGGATAATTATTAATTACGAATTATCATTAAGAGAAGAGATGCCAAAAATAACAATAGACAATATAGTCATTAGTGTTCCGGAAGGAACAACTATTCTCAATGCAGCACGTTCTGTTGGAATCGATATTCCAAGCATGTGTTACTTGGAAGGATGCAGCAATCATCCAACTTGCATGGTTTGCATGGTGAAAAACAATGCGAATCAGAAGATGATGCCTTCATGTGCTACGAAAGTTACCGAAGGAATGGATTTGGTGAGTGATGATGCTGAAGTGTTTGAAGCGAGAAAAGAGGCCATAGAATTGTTATTGAGCGATCATGTAGGTGATTGTGAAGCTCCTTGTCGCGTGGCTTGTCCTGCATATATGGACATTCCGAAAATGAACCGTTTTATTGCAGCTGGTAAATTCGATGAGGCTTTAAAAGTGGTTAAAGAGGAAATTGCCCTTCCGGGGATTTTAGGACATGTTTGTTCTGCTCCTTGTGAGAAGGTTTGTAGACGTAAAGATGTCGATCAGGCGGTATCCATTTGTTTGTTGAAACGAATCGGTGCAGAGGAAGAGACGAATGTTTATCTTCCAGAGAAGAAAGACGCAAGTGGAAAAAAAGTTGCTGTTATCGGATCTGGCCCAGCTGGATTATCGGCAGCTTATCATCTTATTTTGGAAGGTCATTCTTGTGCGGTTTTCGAGAAGGAAGATTGCCTTGGTGGAAGTTTAATTGCATCAATAAATAAGGGTGAATTACCTCAGGATATTTTGGCTCATGAGATCGAAATATTGAAGCAATTGGGTGTTGTTTTTCACACCAATCAGAAAATAGAAAAAAAGGAGCTGAAAAAACTAAATTCCGAATTTGATGCAGTAATTCTGGCAATAGGGAATACAACAGAAAAAGAGGATTATTTAGGAGTAAAGCTTGCGAATGCCGGAGTGTGGATTAATCCCAACACATTCGCTACCTATACCCACGGAATTTTTGCAACAGGTAGTGCAATTCGCCTTCAGAAAATGGCTGTAAAAGCTGTTGCAATGGGGAAGGAATGTGCGTGGTCGGTTAATGCATATTTGAAAAAAGGAGAAGGAAAAGCCACCAAGAGAGAGTTTAATTCACGATTTGGAACCTTGCGAAAAGCCGAGTTAGAAGAGTACTTAAAAGAATCGGTTGAAGGGGATCGTGTGGAGGCAAAATCTGCCAAAGGATTTACAAAAGAAGAAGCCATTGAAGAAGCAAAAAGATGCCTTCATTGCGACTGTAGAAAATTAGATAATTGTAAGCTTCGAACATGTGCCGAAACATATCAGGCAGATCGAAGAAGATTTTTATTTGGCGAACGAAACAACGTGGTGAAGTATTTCAATCACGAGAGTATCATTTACGAACCGGAGAAATGCATAAAATGTGGTTTGTGCATAGAAATTGCAGGTAAACACAAGGAACAAACTGGATTAACCAATATTGGTAGAGGTTTTACCGTTAAAGTAGCAGTTCCATTCAAGCAAGAAATAGATAAGGCATTGACTGTTGCAGCAAAGGAGTGTGCAATTGCTTGTCCTACAGGAGCGATATCGTTTCGCGAATAATTAATTATTGGAGAAACGACCTGACAGAGTTCTTGAACCTGTCAGAGTCTGATTGAGAACGAAGAAAAAAGCAAATCCTGAGGTTTGTTAAAATAGGTAATTGCGTGAAATAACCATCAAATCCAAGCTCCCCTTCGCCTTTAGGAGAAGAGGCTGGGGGATGAGGTTAAAGGAAATTATTAATTAGTAAGGGAACGACATTTAGTCCGGAGGCCAGGATCCAATTAAAGGAAAGACTTGACAGCGTTCTTGAACCTGTCAGAGTCAATTGAAGACGAAGAAAAGAATAAGCAAATGAAAAAGCATATAATTCTATACCTACTAAGCATTGTCTTGGCCCATTCATCAATGGCTCAAAACAAGCACAATTGGTTATCATTCCGTGGCAATTCTAACCTTACGGGGATAACAGAAGCCAGTACTCCAAAAGCACCAAAGCTTTTGTGGAGCTTTAAAACCGGCGATGCCATTAAGTCTTCACCGATTATTAGCAATGGAAATATTTTTGTCGGCTCTAACGATGGAAACCTATATGCACTATCGAAGACAGGTGAGTTAAAATGGAAATTCGATGTTAAAACGGCTGTAGAAGCTTCACCCTTATACTTGGATGGTAATGTATATTTCGGATCGCTAGAGGGAAACTTCTATTGTCTGAATGCCAGTACTGGAGAGCAAAAATGGAAATATACAACGGAGGGACAGATTTCAGGATCGGCAAGTTGGTTCTATGATAAAAGCACAAAGACGAAAAAAATAATCTTTGGCAGTTATGATTTCTATCTGCATTGTGTAGATGCAAAATCAGGTAAACTGCAATGGAAGTACGAGTCGGATAACTATATTAATGGAGCGGCGGCTTGCAATGGTCAAATTGCTGTGTTTGGCGGTTGTGATGGTTTTCTTCATCAAGTAGATGTGAAAACAGGAAAGGCTAAAAACAAGTTTGATATCGAAACCTATATCGCCTCATCTATCGCTTTAGATGGTGAGCGTTCTTACTTTGGAAATCATGATGGTGAATTCTTTTGTGTTGATTACGAGAAGAGTGTGATCAAGTGGAAAAAGGAAGGTGCAATATCGTATTTAGGATCTCCGGCAGTTTCGGCAAATCAAGTGATTATTGGAGCTGAGAACAGACAAGTTTACTGTTTCGATAAGGCTAGTGGAAAAATCCAATGGCAATTCAAAACTAAAAATAAGATTGAAGCATCGCCTGTGATTGCTGGTAACTCGGTAGTTATTGGATCGGGAGATGGTAGAATATATGTGCTGAATCGCAAAACGGGCCAGCAAATTTGGTCTTACGAGATTGGTAGAGCCATTATTGGAACTCCTGCTGTAGTGGATGGATTGATAATTGTTACAGCAATGGACGGTAGTATTTATGCCTTCGGAGAGAAATAGTTGGAATAGATTCCTACATGTAGCTGAAGCAGGTGCCATGTAAGTGGAAGCAACGGAAATGCAGGTTGAAGGAAGTGCCATACAGTCAGAAGGACATGAAGTGCAGTTTAGGTTGATTTCAACGAAGTATAGAAGGTGTTGAACGAAAAAATATCCTTTCCAGAAGAAAGATTAATAATTTAAGCATTGAAATAATAAAACGATAAGGATGATTGTAAAACTAGATAAGATCACCAAATACTATCAAAATTCAGGTAGTAATGACAAGAGAATCATTTTAGATGATCTTTCCTTAGAAATTGAAAAGGGAGAGAGTATAGCTATTGTGGGGCCTTCTGGATCCGGCAAAAGTACTTTATTGAATGTGATTAGTTCATTGGATACCTGCAATTCTGGTAACATGATTTTTGATGCACAGGATTTATCGAAGCTAAATGAGAAGGAACTGGCCAATTTTCGTAATCAGAATTTGGGTTTTGTATTCCAATCACATCATTTACTGCCTCAGTTGAACCTTATCGAGAATGTTTTACTTCCATTTATCCCTGTTAAGGATAAGAAATTAAAGAAACAAGCTGAAAAGAGAGCATTGGAATTGCTCGATTTTGTAGGGCTTTCAAAACAAATACATCAGCGACCTGGACAAATGTCGGGTGGCGAGTGCCAACGTACGGCCGTAGTGCGTGCCTTAATTCATCAACCAAATTTGATTCTTGCCGATGAGCCAACAGGTTCTTTAGACAAAAAATCCGCAGAGCAATTGGGCAATTTATTGGTGGATATCAACGAAAAACAAGGCGTGTCCTTGGTAGTAGTTACTCATTCGATGGATTTGGCTAAGAAAATGAAGAAGATATACCAGTTGGAGGATGGACGTTTAAAACAATTAACTATTGAAAATGAATAATAGAAGTTTATAATTTTTCATTACTCATTTAGAGGGTGTTATGGGGTGTGGTTTTTTAAAGGGGTATTGTTTAAATAACAGATTGAGTGGCATTTATTTTAAAGAATTTTTGTTTTGCCTCTAAGATTTAGTAAGACCGGGAAGCTTCGAACTTGTTCGAAGATCACCCGGCCGCACTTAAGCTTGAGGCAAATAAGGAAGCTTTTTAAAATGTAGCCTTGATTTTTTTTGCTTCCGTTTTTTGTATTCAAGACAAAAAATGAAGTCGGGTTTGGGCGGATAGCCCAATGTCATTAAG
>JADGFH010000058.1 GCA_016743925.1 Labilibaculum sp. | reverse complement strand
AAGGTTTATCCCATCGTATTGGAATATGGGCATCCTACTGAATTCGGTTATTATTCAATCAAAGTGAATGCGTCTAACGTTTCATCGGTAATAAAAAATATCGAAACCATTTGGAAACAATATTATCCAAACGACCCTTTCAACTGCTTTTTTCAAGATAAATTTTACAATCGACAATACGAATCGTTTAAACGAATGGCAACATTCAATATTATTTTTGCCATTATTTCGATTTTTATTAGCTGCTTAGGCTTGTATGGCATAATCATGTTTTTTATTGCCCGAAAAACAAAAGAAATCGGTTTGCGAAAAGTCAACGGAGCAAGCATTACACAGGTAATGTACATGTTAAATCTAAATCTGCTTATTTGGGTAGCCATTGCTTTTACAATTGCAACTCCTATTGCATGGTATGCAATACATAAATGGCTCGAAAATTTCGCCTACAAAACAGAACTTAGCTGGTGGATTTTTGCGTTGCCGGGAGTACTTACCTTGGGAATTGCATTGATCACCGTTTCTTTTCAATCGTGGAGAGCGGCAACTAGAAATCCAGTAGAGAGCTTGAGATATGAATAAAAACAATTCGTAATTATAAAAGTGATAAATAATTTAACTAACAATAACACAATATGAAAAAGACACTATTATTCACCATTTTACTATTTTCTTCAGCCACTTTAATTATGGCACAACAAAATGAGGTCGAAAAAGAGAAAGAATTAATTAAAAATGTAATTCAGAGTGCTTATGTCGATGGCTTGTGCAATAATTTAGAACTAGATTCTATCAACAAGGGTATACATCCAGGATTTGTCTTATTTGGAACAGGACAGGGTAATATCCTGAGAAAAACTACCATTTATAATTGGATCGAATATGCAAAAATGGGCAAAGACAGAGGGAATAAATATACTTTCCAGAACGAGTTTACCACAATCAAATATAAGTTCATAGATGTTACAGAAAACGCCGCTGTTGCAAAAATCGATTTCTTCGAAGGTGGCAAATTAAAGTTCATCGATTACCTATCCCTATTGAAATTCGAAACCGGATGGAAAATAGTTAGCAAAACCTATCATGCTCTGCCAAAAGAGGAAAAAAAATAATTCAAACAGCCCAACTAAAACAAAAAACCTCGGGTTAAAACCCGAGGCAAATAATTATTTATTAACTCTTTTATACCAAGTTATTTCATCGCCCTGATACTTAAACTTCTCTTCTAATGTAAACCCTAACTTTTCTAAAACACGTTGCGATTTCTGATTACTTATTAAAGTCATGCTGCAAATTTCGGGCAATTTTAATTCCGAAAAAGCATACTCGATAGCTGCTTTTGTTGCTTCGGTAATATATCCTTTTCCCCAATATTTACGAAGCAAACGAAAACGCAGATCATAAAAATCCTTGTGTCCGTTATAATTTTCCTTCTCCAACTTAAAGCCAGTCCAACCAATAAAACGATCCGATTCTTTTTCAACAATAGCCCATCGGCCAATACCATTATTTTGATACTGCTCTCTAATCGATTCAATCATTTTCTGACTCTGCCCAATATCACGAATTGGCTTTCGTCCTAAAAACTTATATACCTCTGGGTCCGAATCCATCTCAAACATAAATTCATCATCACTAGCTAATATTTCTCGTAGATATAATCTTTCTGTTTCAAACAATACTTTCATTCTAAACCTTCCTTTTTTTCATTTTAAAAATCAATATTTTAATCTCGCACATATCCGCCAATTGTGCAAGTTTTTCAGGCTTAAAATTCTTATTTAGATTAAATTACCCTAACATTTAACTATAGATTAACAGATTAGTCGATCCATTTCAAAAAAAACACAAAAAAAACGACAGCCCTTTCGAACTGTCGTCATCTATATTCTTACTTATTCCCGATAGCTATCAGGATCGTAATTATTAATTCTTCAATTAATTACACGTGTCTCAAAATATCTTCCAAATTCTCAAATTTGGTTTTGTAATCGTTCATCGAACGGGTAATTACCTCATGAGCCTCTTCAACACCATAAACATGCGTAATTTCTGCCTCAAACTCCAATCCTGGCATATCCTTATAGGTTAAGAAATAATGCTTCAAACGATCAACAATCACATCAGGCATGCATTTAATATCCGTAAACGAACCATAAGTTGCATCGTTTATTAAAACAGCAATAATTTTATCATCAGCCTCATTTCCATCAATCATTCTAAAGCCACCAATTGGTCGAACCTCAGCAATAATATCACCATGAGAAATCGATTTTTCCGTCAGAATACAAATATCTAAAGGATCCGAATCTCCCTCAATACCTTCTTTTCCCGATTTTTCGCTACAATACTCACCTACCGATTTCCCACAATAAGTTTGCGGTAAAAAACCATACAAAGCAGGAACTACATTCGAATATTTCTGCGGACGATCAATTTTCAAATAACCGCTCGTTTTGTCAACTTCATATTTAACGGTATCAGTAGGAACCATTTCAATAAAAGCCATCACCGATTCCGGCGCATTGTCTCCAACATCCAGCCCATGCCAAGGATGAGACTTGTAACGTAATCCCATTAATCTTGCAATAGGATCATTCAATTTGTTTCCCATAGTAAGTGTTTCTTTTAAAGCTTCGTTTTTAGCACAACGATCTTAATTCTTTAGTTAAACAAATTTAGCAAAACAATATAAAAAACAACCTAATCGTCTTTTTCTTTTCTCTTTATTCTCAACAATTGAGCAATTTCCGCCAAATTAATGGGGGGTTCCCTCCTTTCAGTCGGTCGGGCTATTCGCTACAACTCCTCGCCTTCCCGCGCACTAGCCAATTAATGGCTGCGGGGTTTCCGCTTCTATCCCTAACCCATCTTGCCACCACATTCCAATTCAATTTATAGCAATTATCCTCATGCTATAATACTGCAAACAAATCGCATACACCTAGCCATTCACCACCCAAAATTCCTTCCAAGTGCATTCCCATTTGTAGGAATAGCTCTCAGCGCCTTCAAAGTACATTCCCCCAGCGTGCCAATGCACCTCGAAGGCTCCAAAGCCAATTCCCCAATGGGGGAAACAGCCTAAGAATGGTCCCAGATCAATTCCCCCGCGGGGGAATACAGCCAGAACGCTTCTACCTACAAAGGCTCCTTTGGGGAGTGCACTTCAGCCACTTCTGACTCTCTTCCACAAAAAAGGAGCGCACTCCGAACAATCCGAAATACGCTCCACCCTCATACAATTCATTTATAATATCAGAAACTTAATTTGCCATTTCTAAAAAGCCTAGACCTCAACAGCAACTTCCTCTACCGGCTTTTTCTTTTTGCTCGATAGTTTTGGAAACAGGCGATTGGCATATGCCTTCCCGAATAATTTTATCGCATCCAAAAAATTAAATTCGTAATGCTCACGCAATGTTGCCTGAGCTAATTCCTCCTCAGCTATAGCAGCTTTCTCTTCCGAAACAGCGCCTTGATGATCCAACATAGCCTGTCGAGATGCCTCAATTGCACTTGTTAAAACAGCATCCAAACTAAGCAAACTGTGACCATCCGGTAACGATTTTAAACGAACCAATAAGCTTTCAGCCTTTTCTATCTCCTTTGCAAAAGAAGCATCGGTTATGCTCGAAGGCGGGCCATCAGGAAACATTTGATTAAATACAGGTCTACCAGGGTTATTTCTATCGTACTGCTTAGCACTATCAGCCAAATTTTTAATACTATCGTCTAAAGTACCATCCTTAAGAACAATGTTATCGTAAGCAGAAAAACGAGCTTTCACTTTTCCAATACGAAAATTTACCTTGTGCTGCAGGTTATCAATTTTAGGTTGGATATTTAAAACCAAACTTTCGGCTCCCTTGGTTTGCTGGCACAAACGCACATGTCTTTCACCACCACTAATGTGTGCTTCCGACGACATTTTGTCCCTTAATAGTTTTGCCATAATTCCTTAGATTAAAGTTTATTATTTTACGATTCAATTGTTAACTATTCAATCCTTAATAATAACCAATCACAAACCTTCCTCTTCAATCAGAAACAACTCTACAACAATCCATTCAACATCTCACAAGCAACACAATATTCTTTTTTGCGATCGGAATTATAAATATATAAACAATTAATATGATTACCAAGTCTATTTTGCAAGTAAATTATGCGGTAAAACAGATTCGAACCCGTGCAATAAAAAAGAATCCTCTCCTTAAAGCCAGAGGCAAAGAATTATTGCTCCTGTCGATTTGCAAGCCGTAGGGATATGACATGTCATATCCGCATTTTAAATGATCACATATTCATTCAATTTCGAACCAACAAAAAAGATCACGCCATGGCATGACCCTACAAACATTCAATCAATGAAAAATATCCCGAAGGGATTACATATTTATAGATAAGAGATGCGGGTTGTTGTGCGACTCCTTCGGAGTCGAATCGTGCAGGTTGGCTTTTTTGCTATAAACATTTGAATCCGTAGGATTCAATCTTACTTCTGTTTTTTGCAAGCCCCTTAAGTGATTTAGGGGTATTAATTGCCTCGAGTTTTTAGCCAAAACCTTCGAACACAAACTGAGAGCCTCAGTCCAAATATTATTCGTTTAAATACTCGCTTAGCATCTTGAGATGCTTAGCGAATTTCTTGTTAATTCTTGGTAAAAACACCCCTCTGTCCTGTCGGACTTCTCCCCTAAAATGGGAGATTACTTTAATTGAGAGAAGAAAGAAAATTATTCATTTATAATTCTTAATTGTTCTTCCCTTCCTCATCTCTTGTTTCTTCTTCCTGATTAACTATTGTTTCTTCTTCAATAATTGGGTTGATGATTAAAGGAATATCGCTAACAATAGCAGAGTGAATTAATCCCCAAGACATGATTAGGCTAGTTGAAATAATAATAAACAACAAAATGCCAGGATCGAAGGACTCGTTGCTGTATTCTTGAGGAATGGCATAATACAGCAAAACTGTAATTAAACCTCGTGGTGCAATCCAGATTTGTGGGAAAATATCAATCCCAATAAATACACGAAGAAACAACCAACGAATAGCATAAATGCTAAGCAAGAGCATTAAACTCACCTCCAGTACCCGATAATCGAGCAAATTAGAAACAACAATACTCAAACCAAATATTACGAAGAAGAAAGTTCTTACAACAAAGGCCGATTCCATTGTTATAACGTGTAGTTCTCGTTTTAGAACATCGAACCTCTCCTTATGAAGATACTTTCGCAGACGACCACGATAAAACAATTCATTATTCTGAGCAATTATCCCAAATACTAAGATGATAATTAATGGTGATAGATGTAATATTTTACCTACAGCATAGAGCAAAACCAAAATAGAAATCAACAGAAATAAATGTGCTCCATCTTTTATAAACTGGAAGGCATACAAGAGTAAATAGCTAGCAGCAAAAGCGACTATGCAAGAAACGACAATGCTTATCGCAAAACTTAACATAGGATGCATAACCTGTGATGTGACCAAAGGATCAGGTTTTTGATACTCGATAACATTCAAAATAAAATAGAACAGCATGATCCCAATGATATCAGAAAAAGTACTTTCATAAACATGAAATTCCCTTTTTTCTTCACTTAGTTTTCCAACACTTGGAATGATAATAGCACTAGACAATATCGACAATGGCGTAGCATACAAAACGGATGTAATCCAGTCCATATTAGGAATCATATAGTAGATTATAGCCGAAGCAACAAGCAAAGAAAAAGCCAAACCTAAAATCGCTACTAGCAAAGATTTTGTAATAACTTTGATCTTCTCTTTTTTCAACTCTAAATCAAGTGCAGCCTCCAGAACAATCATTATTAAACCGATTATTCCTATTACCTCGAGTATTGGAAAAAAATTAATTTCTGGTACATGCAATACCTTTAAACCATACTGAATAAGAATGCCCAAACCAATAAGCATTAAAACAGATGGAACATGCGTTTTATTAGCGATTTTAGTGAAAAAAAAGGAGAGCAAAACGATTAAACATCCTGCTATAATTAAATGATATGAGTCGAATTCGAACATTTGCAATAGGTTAATATTTACTTTATATCGAAAATAAACATTTTTAGGATAACTAATCCACAGATTGCAGGTAAATTAAAGGCTTCGTGGAAATTCGAAACTATAGTTGCACAGATCTTTCACAATACCATAGAGATACGACATTCAAACCTTAAAAATATCTAGGTGAAATTATTTATTTATAGATAAAAGATGTGAGTTATTGTGCGGTTTCTTCAAACAAAAACTGAGAGCCTCAGTTCAAATATTATTCATTTATAATTCTTAATTTGTCATTAATTTACCCTCCCCAACCATCACGATCTAAACTTCTGTACTGAATGGCTTCGGCCAAATGATCAGTTTCTATATTTTCTGAGCCTTCTAAATCAGCAATTGTCCTAGATACCTTCAAAATTCTATCGTAAGCTCGAGCAGAAAGACCAACCTTTTCCATGGCAACTTTTAGCAATTGGTTGCCGGCCTCGTTTGGCAAACAGTGTTTTCTCAATAATTTCGAACTCATTTGGGCATTGCAATGAACGCCTTCGTGCTCTGCAAACCTTTTCTCTTGAGTTTGTCTGGCCTTTTCTACTCTTTCACGAACCATCTCGCTCTTTTCCGACAAGCGATTATCCGATATTTTATCGAAAGAAACTGGAACTACTTCTATGTGTATGTCAATGCGATCCAATAAAGGGCCGCTAATTTTACTCAGGTATTTCTGTACTATTCCCGGGCCACACAAGCAATCTTTATCAGGATGATTGTAATAGCCACACGGACAAGGATTCATGGAAGCAATCAACATCGTACTGGCAGGATATTCAATAGTAGATTTGGCTCTCGATATGGTAATGGTTCTATCCTCTAATGGTTGACGCATTACCTCCAAAACGGTTCGTTTAAACTCAGGCAATTCATCTAAAAACAGTACGCCATTATGCGATAAACTTATTTCTCCAGGCTGCGGAAATGTACCACCCCCGACTAAAGCTACGTCCGAAATTGTGTGGTGTGGCGATCGAAATGGTCTTTGTGTCATTAAGGCACTATCCTTCTCAAGCGTACCTGCCACCGAATGTATTTTAGTTGTTTCTAATGCTTCCTGAAGTGTAAGTGGAGGCAATATTCCCGAAATACGCTTTGCCAACATTGTTTTTCCAGCTCCAGGAGGACCAATCATAATTATGTTGTGCCCACCAGCAGCAGCAATTTCAAGCGCTCGTTTTACATTCTCTTGCCCTTTTACATCAGCAAAATCGTGCGGGAAATTATTTAGGTGTGCATAAAACTCAGCTCGGGTATCTACTTCTGTTGGGGGTATCTTCATATCTCCTTTCAGAAATTCAATCACCTCTTTGATATTATCGGCACCAATTATTTTCAACTTGTTTACCACAGCAGCTTCTCTAGCATTTGCTTTTGGCAAAATTAAACCTTCGAAACCTTCTTCGCGTGCTTGTATTGCCATTGGCAAAACTCCTTTTATAGGTACCAAACTGCCATCTAATGAGAGTTCGCCCATAATAATGTATTTACTTAATACCTCACAATTAATTTGCTCGGTAGCAGTTAGAATACCAATCGCCAAAGGTAAATCGTATGCCGAACCTTCTTTTCGGATATCGGCAGGCGCCATATTAATAATGATCTTTTTACCAGGAATTTTGTAGCCAACCTCGCGCAGAGCAGAATCGATTCTTTGCTGACTTTCCTTCACAGCATTATCGGGCAAACCCACCAAGGAAAAACGCACTCCGGGAAAAACATTTACTTCTATTGTAATTGTTGTGGCATGAATACCATAAACCGCACTTCCATAAGTTTTAACAAGCATATTACGAACATCTAACTAATTAACAATATTGCCTTTTGAAGGTAACAATAATATATCGCTTAGCAAAAACATAATTCGTATTATGAAGGATTTAAAATATTACAGAAAACAAAAAGGGATGCCTAATTGGCATCCCTTCATTTTTATATGATCAAAAAATTATTTCATTTTTGCTTCGATGTACTGAATTAAGCAATGAATAACTTTAATGTGAATTTCTTGAACCCGATCGGAATATTTTTTCCAAGGTACACGAATTTCAGCATCGCAAAGCGCTGCCATTTCGCCACCACTTTTACCAGTTAGGCCAACCACGAACATTCCTTTTTCTTTTGCTGCCTTAATTGCATTAATAATGTTTGCAGAATTCCCAGAAGTGCTAATTCCCAAAAACACATCGCCCTTTTGTCCCATCCCTTCAACATATCTTGAAAAGATGTAATCGAAACCATAATCGTTAGCAACGCAGGTTATATGGCTTGGGTCGGATATTGCAACAGCCGGCATAGATGGTCTGTCAGCTCGAAAACGTCCGGTTAATTCTTCAGCAAAATGCATCGCATCGCACATTGAACCACCATTACCACATGAAATAACTTTACCACCTTCTTTTAAAGCTAGAACCATAGCATCACCTACCTTTTCAATCGCCAAAAAGTTTGCCTCATCAGCAACAAATTCATTCAACACTTTTTGCGCGTCCAAAAAGCTTTCCTTTATATCGTTTAAAACCATCGTATTCAAATTTTATTCAAAAGTATAAAAAAAAGAGCAATGAGTTTAAAGATCTAATATACTTTACACCACCACAATCTCGTTCTTGCTATCCTAATTAAAGATTTTTCTACTCTTTCAAGTTTTTTTGTAAGTTTATGTTTTGAAATCCATATCAAGTAAATCATGAGTAATACCAAAAGTCGCCTCTACGAAATCATCTTTGAAGCCGATACAAAAACGGGAAAAGTATTTGATGTTTCTCTCTTAATTGTCATCCTTCTAAGCATACTTTTGGTAATGCTCGAAAGTGTTCCTTCAATTGAAGCTCAATATCACAATTTATTAAAAATTTCAGAATGGTTGATTACAGGAATCTTCTCTCTCGAATATATTTTGAGAATTTGGATCGTAAAAAAACCAAAAGTTTATATTTTTAGTTTTTACGGTATTATCGATTTACTATCGGTACTTCCAACCTATTTAGCTCTTATAATTACCGGAACGCATGGTTTCATGGTTATTAGAGCGCTTCGATTGCTTCGAGTTTTTCGTATTTTAAAATTAAATCGTTACACCAAAGAGGGTGCGATTATTATACGAGCTTTGCGCGATAGTAGAATAAAAATTTCAGTTTTTCTATTTGCTGTTATTACTATGGTGATCATTATTGGAACCATCATGTATCTAATTGAAGGTAGCGAAAATGGATTTACAAGTATTCCCCGAGGTATTTATTGGGCAATTGTTACGCTAACCACTGTCGGATATGGGGATATTTCTCCAAGCACTTCATTGGGACAGTTCTTCGCAAGTTTTGTTATGATTATTGGTTATGCTATAATTGCTGTTCCTACAGGAATTGTAACTGCAGAACTTAGCAAACAATCTTCTAAGCCACAATCAACACAAGTTTGTCCTAATTGCCTGGCCGACGAACACTCCGAAGATTCTATTTTTTGCAATAAATGCGGCGAAAAACTAAATCAATAAACCTTTCCTAAGTCCAATATTAAAAAATCTTTTTTAGGATATTTTAACGATCAAACTATAGCTTTTTCTAGAAAAAAAGTCATATTTTATCGGTATATTTGTGAGTCTTTTTTAGACAAAAAGGCTTGCTTGTATCGATTCTTAAGAATTCCTTAGAAGGTCTTATATTCGGGGATTACGTGAGATTCATAAAACAATACCAGCTTCGCCTATTAATTGGTACAAAACATTTTATTATGGGATTTTCGAGTTTTTTTAATAAACCAGAACATAAAAGGTTCAATATTCAACCTAGATATTGGGATCCTGCCAAAGAGGAAAGAGAAGATAGAGAAAGAAGAATTAAAGGAGAGCTAGGTTTAAAAGATGAGAATGATCAATACATTCCCAACATAAAAGGCCGAATGAAAAGTGAACTTCGTCATGGTCATTCTGGCTCAGGCAACGAACGCAATAAATCGAATATTCGAATGTTAGTCATTTTTGTTGTGCTTTGCTTTGCAGCCTACATTTATCTTTACGGATGGAATGGAGTCATGTAAATTTCTTTCTTCTTAAAACACATTCAACCACAAGCAATCCCTTAATATTAAACCTTAGAAGTAGAAATTTATATGTCGGATTTGATACAGATTCTACCTGATAATGTAGCCAATCAAATTGCTGCAGGTGAGGTAGTTCAAAGACCAGCTTCAGTAGTAAAAGAACTTGTTGAAAATGCAATTGATGCAGGCGGTAACGCTATAAAAATCAATCTAATAGATGCGGGAAAAACCCTTATTCAAGTAATTGATAATGGGTGTGGTATGTCTGATACCGATGCACGTTTGGCTTTTGAACGACATGCAACTTCTAAAATTCGAAAAGCAAATGATCTGTTTGCCATTCGAACAATGGGGTTTCGTGGCGAAGCTTTGGCCTCTATTGCTGCAATTGCGAATGTAGAACTGAAAACGAAACGCACCGAAGATGAATTGGGAACTCACATTTCTATTGATGGTTCGGAAGTAATTTCTCAGGAAGCAGTAGCATGTAGCGATGGAAGTAATTTTATCGTTAAAAACCTATTTTTTAATGTTCCTGCTCGTCGAAAGTTTTTAAAAGCCAACTCAACCGAACTTCGTAATATCATTACCGAATTTCATCGAATCACTTTGGCTCACCCCGAAATTTCATTTCAATTACTTCATAACGATACGGAGATATACAATCTCCCTGCCAGTCATGTTCGCCAACGAATCATCAATATTTTTGGCAAGAGCATGAACCAACGCTTAATTACTATTGATACCAAAACAAGCATTGTTAAGCTGACAGGTTTTATTGGGAAACCGAAAAATGCGAAAAAGAATTTAGGAGAACAATTCTTTTTTGTCAACAATCGTTTCATGCGCCATCCGTATTTTTACAAAGCAGTAATTCAAGCGTACGACAAAATATTACCACCAGAAACGGTGCCTCCATATTTTATCTTTTTTGAGGTAGATCCTCAAATTATTGATATTAACATTCATCCGACAAAAACAGAAATTAAGTTTGAGGATGAACGAGCAATTTATCAAATTATTCAAGCTTCTATTCGCGAGGCATTAGGAAAATTTAATATTGTTCCTTCTATCGATTTTGATGAAGATAACAGTTTAGAAATTCCGGTAGCTGGGCAAAATTCGGAATTTGAAGCTCCAATGATTAAAGTGAATCCGGAGTTTAATCCTTTCGAAGCTGATTCGAGCTACAATCCTTTTGATGGAGAAAAAAGCTACAATCCTTTCGATGAGGAACGAAAATCTTTTGAATCCAATCAGTTTTATCAGGAATTTAAAGCTAAAACACCTCCTCCTTCGAGTGCTCCAACTAAAAAAGAAGTTCCTGAAAAATGGGAAACGCTTTACGAAGAGCCTGCAAAGAAAGAGAAAGAAGAAAAATTAAGCCAAGCTGCAATTGATCGGGAAAATATTCCAGATTATTTTCAGCCTCAACAAGCTATGCCCGAATTTGCACAAAAAACCTTACAACCTAAAGTGCAGATTCAAAAGGCAAAGAATTTTTTCCAGCTAAAAAACAAATACATTCTTACACCAATTCGTTCTGGATTAATGATTATTGATCAGCGCAAAGCTCATGAGCGAATTTTGTTCGAAAAATTTATTAGTTCACTGGAAAATCAGCAAGGAATTGCGCAGCAAACACTTTTCCCACAAACCATCGAATTAAACGCATCGGATTACACTCTTTTACAAGTGATAATTGAAGATGTTAGAGCTTTGGGATTTGACATTCGGGAATTTGGTAAGAAAACCTTTGTAATTAACGGTACGCCAGCTGATATTCAAAATTGCGATCCAAAAGAATTAGTTGAAAACCTATTGGCAAATTACAAATCGAACCAAATGGATGTAAAACTAAAGGTTCGTGAAAACTTGGCTAAGTCGTTGGCAAAAGCTTCTGCATTGAACTATGGAAAAACGCTTTCTAACGAAGAAATGAGTTCGATACTTGATCAGCTTTTTGCTTGTATCACTCCAAATTTCACACCTGACGGGAAAGCAATTATTTCTGTACTGGAGTCGCAAGAATTAGAAAGCCGATTCAAATAAAGTGACATTATGTCGCATATTTGTTAATAAAATACAAACACAATAAATTGGTCTAACTATTGTTAGATATCAGTAAATATTAAAACAATTTCGAATGAGTCAATTTAGATCATCATTAATGAATCTGCCTCCGGTCGTAAAAAACCTATTAATTATTAACGTATTAATGTTATTAGTCACGACTGTTGTTGGTGACCGATTTGGCTTTAATATTGACCGTTTACTTGCTCTCCATTTCCCAGCTTCTGAATTTTTCCGACCACACCAATTCATAACTCACATGTTTATGCATGGAGGTATTGGTCATTTGTTTTTCAATATGTTTGCGCTGTTTATGTTTGGACGAGTATTGGAAAGTGTTTGGGGACCTAAAAGATTCTTAATTTACTATATGGCAACAGGACTTGGAGCTGCTGCTCTTCACACTTTCGTGGGATGGCTTGACTATTCTTCGATGAAAGCTGCGGCCAATGCTTTTGCGAATACTCCAACGCCTGATTTAATGTTGGATTTTATTCGAGAACACATGGGCAGAGTTCAACCTTGGGTTACTGATTTTGTGAACTCTTGGGCTGAAAATCCAAACAATGCCTACGATACACAGAAAGCCATAGCAATGGTAAACCAAATGATTACGGAGAATATTAACGTTCCTACAGTTGGTGCATCAGGAGCAGTATTTGGTATTCTTTTGGCTTTTGGTATGCTATTCCCAAATACGGAATTAATGCTTCTATTTCCTCCAATTCCAATTAAAGCAAAGTATTTTGTTATTGGATATGGCGTTCTAGAATTATTCATGGGAGTTCAAAATCAATCAGGTGATAACATTGCCCACTTTGCTCATTTGGGAGGAATGATATTTGGCTTTATCTTAATTAAGATCTGGCAGAAAAATTCAAAAAACTTTTATTAACAGCTAAAGATTGCTATTTCATGAGCATGAATTTCAATAATCCATATCAGTCCTATTCCCATCAAAACATTTGGGATGGAATTAAAGATTCGTTTAAAGATGGAAGCCACCTTACTAAACTAATCTACATCAACTTTGGTGTATTTTTAGTTGTGAAAATTGTTGGGGTTTTAACTTTTCTATTTAATCTTGAAACATCGCAAGTTCCATTTTTGGTTCATTGGCTATCGGTACCTGCCGAAACAAGTGCTCTTTTAGGAAGACCTTGGACTGTTTTTAGCTACATGTTTTTGCATGAGGGTTTTCTTCATATTTTAATGAACATGCTCTGGTTGTTTTGGTTTGGTAAAATTTTCTTAAGCTATCTCGATCAAAAGAAACTATTGAGTATCTATATTATTGGTGGATTAACGGGTGCTGCAACTTATATCTTTGCTTACAATCTTTTTCCTGTATTCGAAGGTATCCGCTTTGGTTCCTATGCTTTAGGTGCTTCGGCTTCGGTTATGGCTGTTGTAATAGCAACCGTTATTTATGCTCCAAACCATGTTATTCGCCTGATGTTTATAGGCTCTGTTAAAATCAAACACATCGCAATATTCTTTATCGCTACTGATATATTAAGTATTGCTGACGGAAATGCAGGTGGACACTTAGCACATTTAGGAGGGGCCTTTTATGGCTGGCTATTCATCTCTAATCTCCGCAAAGGAAAAGATATTTCTTCTGGTTTTAATTCCATGATGGATTCATTTTTCGGTCTTTTTAAACGCAAAAAAATGAAGGTGAGCTATAAAAAGACCCAAAGCATGGATGATAAAGAGTACAATAAATCTAAAAAGACAAATCAGGAACAATTAGATAAAATTCTTGAAAAAATAGCAAAATCAGGATACGATAGCCTGACCAAAGAAGAGAAAGAAATTCTTTTTAAATCAAGTAATCATAAATAAATTAGTGAAAAATTTCCTGCACAAATTCTTAGTTATTTTTAGTCTGGTTTTTTCAGGCTCACTCCTTATTTCTTATTTGGCAGCACACATTAACCCAGAAAATTTCTGGTTACCAGCATTTTGGGGCTTAGCTTATCCCTATCTGCTAGCAAGCAATATTCTATTTGTTTTATACTGGATGCTTCGAAGAAAGTGGAGTTTTCTCATTCCTCTTATTGTAATTTTAATTGGTTATCAATCTCTTGGTAATTTTATTCAAATTCGAATAAATCGAGATATTGAGCCAAAAGATAATTCGTTTCAAGTGCTTTCTTACAACATTCGCTCCTTTGATA
>JADGFH010000057.1:467-14518 GCA_016743925.1 Labilibaculum sp. | reverse complement strand
TTGGAATTAAGATCAAAGATTAATGACATTTGTTGAAGTTTAAGATCGTTTAAGGTCAGTACATCTTTAAAGTCAACAACTTTTTCGTTAATGATATTTTGAACAACTTTTTTGGAAATGTCATGCTTATCACTTAATTCCATTTCAAGTCTTTTATTACTCCCTTGTTTATAGTTAGAATAGTAGTTTGCAACAATATGAAGGATGTCAATTTTATCAGCATCTCTTACAAGTTCAACAAAAGGAAGACTAGTTGGGTTAATAGACTTTGGTAATAGAGTTTCGTTATGATGTAGAATACTATCTATAATAATTTTTGATTCTTCTTCGTTCATTTCAGATAGAAGATTGTTCTTTTCAAGTGTTGAAATCCCTAGTTGTATATGATTGATTTGCTCTGTGTCAGAGAATGTTCCATACTTAATTAATTGCTCAAAACGACCAAGATCATGCAATAAAGCTGCTATTTTAGCTAAAACAAGATTTGATTCACTAAGTTCTCCTTCCTCCGATAGTTCAGTGATTAATTCCGAAACTCTGAAAGAATGATTCAATTTTAAATCTATATTCGTCCTAATTTCTTCAATCTCACTTTCAAATTCAGCAACATAGTTTTTAAACCATGCTTCGATATTATTGTAAACTTCTTTCTTCACTATTTTAGAATTAAAAAATTGCTCACAAAACTACTCTTTTTATCCAAGTTGAGAAAGGAATTTAGGGTGTATTGGTTCGTGAAAATTTACAGTAATTAGAAAGCTTGACGAATGATTGTTTTACTTAGATCAATCAAAGTTGAGCTGTTATGAAAATTGTGAGTAAATGCTTTTAAGGAAAGAATTGGAGGATGTTTTCAATATTAAAATATGTTCTGAATAAAAAAGACGACTCGTACTAGAATCGTCTTTTTACATATAATTGAGAATATTAATTACTTGGTATGTTTTTGATCACATCAATTAAATGCTTCCAAAATTTATCAACCGTTTCAATATTAATTCTTTCATCAGGAGAATGCACATCTCGTAAGGTTGGACCAAACGAAATCATATCCATATTTGGATATTTTTCTAGGAATAAACCACATTCAAGTCCTGCGTGAATAGAGCGAACAATTGGATCTTTTCCAAATAGGTTTTTATAGGAATCAACAGCTACATCTAAAATATTAGAATTAGGATTAGGAGCCCATCCTGGGTATCCATCTGTATGTTCTATTTTTGCATTGGCCATGGTAAAGGTTGTACCAACCATTTGAGCAATATTGTATTTCTCGCTATCAACATCACTTCTTTGTGAAGTAGTAATAAGGATTTTATTATCATCCGAAAACTTTATAGATGCTAAGTTCGTTGAGGTTTCAACCATTCCATGCATTTTTGAGCTCATTGCAAATACACCATGAGGACATGCATAGATAGCATCCATAAAATTGGATGAACATTCCTTATCTATAACAAACTTCGGAAGATCGGTAGACTCTAGGTTGATCTTTAGTTTAGGTTCACTAACACTCCATACTTCTTCCATATCTGCAGCATAGATATTTAAATCTACACGAACATTCTCTTTAAATTTATTTGGTAAGGTGATAATAGCATAAGCTTCACGTGGTATTGCATTTCTAAGGTTACCACCATTAAAATCAGCAATACGAATATCATATTTCTTATTAATTTGCCACAGGAAACGATTTAGAATTTTGTTAGAGTTTCCTCGCCCTTTATTAATTTCATCTCCCGAATGTCCTCCAAGAAGACCTTTTACTTCAATTCGGATAGGGAAGTGGTCTGCAGGAATTGCTTCTTGTTTGAAATCCATACTGGCAATTGTATCAATACCACCAGCACATCCAATAAATAATTCCCCTTCATCTTCCGAATCGAGGTTTAAAAGGATGTCACCTTTAAAGAAATTAGGCTGTAAGGCAAAGGCTCCAGAAAGTCCAGTTTCTTCATCCACCGTAAACAAACACTCAATAGGTCCATGTTCAATATCTGTTGAAGTTAGTAGTGCCATTTCTGCAGCCATACCAATCCCATCGTCAGCACCTAGAGTTGTGCCTTTAGCTTTTACCCAACCATTATCAATCCATGGGATAATAGCATCCTTATCGAAATCATGAATTGTTTCGCTATTTTTTTCACATACCATGTCCATGTGCGATTGCAGAACAACGGTTTTTATATTTTCTTTTCCCGGTGTAGCAGGTTTGCTAATTAAAACATTGCCAATCTCGTCTCTTTTTGTTTCTAGATTGTGCTTTTTTCCGAAATCCATTAGGAAATCAATAATTCTATCTTCTTTTTTTGATGGTCTTGGTACCTGACAGATATCTTCAAAGTGATTCCATATTTCTGTAGGTTGTAATTCAGAGAGTATTCTTTTCATTGTTGTTTAAATTTTTTATCAAATGTAATAAATCAATAGCTATTGATTGGTAAATGATATAAAAAAATAAGTTGTTAAATAATACTTGGTATTTTTAAACATCACCCCTTATTTATTATAATGTAGTGATGGAAAAAGGCCTTTTTATTCGATCAGGTGGTTAATTTTAGAGGAATCTTAAAATGCAAATGCTATTTCTGAAAAAAAATGCTATTTTTTTTTGTTATAAATAATCGTGCAAAACGATAATGAAATCAATAAACTTAGAGGCTTGTATTTGTTTGATTTTTAACTACACAATAGTTTTCGAAGCCTCTTGATTAAAAATCCATAAACAATCTGTTTTTATTTGAAAAATAAGTAAGATATGACATAAATCATGAGTTTAATAAGTGTTAAAAGTCTGTTAATTTTTGTTAAAAGCATTAAAAATACTATTTTTAGAGTCTAGAATTACCATTAACCATTTTGCATCTTTACTTAATTACTAACTAAAAAGTTTTTTTATGAAAAAAATGATTGGACTATTTGTATTACTCATTTTTATGAGTTTACAGGTAGTAATTGCGCAAAGCAAGCAGATTACTGGTACTGTAACCAGTGCTGAAGATGGTCTGGGCATGCCCGGAGTATCTGTTGTTTTAAAAGGTACTACTATTGGAGCTAGTACTGATATTGATGGACGATTTTCCCTAGAAGCTAATTCTTCGGATGTATTATTAATTAGTTTTGTGGGTATGATTACCCAGGAAATTACAGTTGGAGAGAAAACTGTAATTAATGTCGTTATGGAAACGGAGTCTATAGGAATGGACGAAGTGGTTGTAACTGCTTTAGGTGTTACTCGTGAAAAGAAATCTCTTGGATATGCAGTAACAGAAATTGCAGGTGATGAAATGAGTGAAGCTAAAGAATCTAATATTGTAAATGCTCTTTCAGGTAAAGTTGCTGGTGTTCAAGTAAGACAAGCAAACACTATGGGAGGATCTGCAAATGTTGTGATTCGTGGTTCTGCTTCTATTACTGGTAACAACCAAGCACTTTTCGTTGTTGACGGTGTGCCAGTTGATAATAGTAATACAAATACTACAAACCAGCAAGCTGGTTGGGGTGGATATGACTACGGTAATGCAGCTTCGGATATTAATCCAGAAGATATCGAAAGTGTATCTATTTTGAAAGGTGCTGCTGCAACCGCTCTTTATGGTTCGCGTGCATCTAACGGTGTGATTTTAATTACAACCAAAAAGGGAAAAACTCAAAAAGGAATTGGTGTTACTGTGAATTCAGGTGTTACGTTTAGCACTATTAATAGAAACACAATGCCAGAGTATCAATATGAATATGGTGCTGGTTATAGTCAAGATTGGAGTTTTGAGAATGCAATTAATGGAAACCATGTTATTAATGTTAATGATGATGCTTCTTGGGGACCAAAATTTGATCCTAATCTGCAAGTAGTTCACTGGGACGCTTTAGATCCAGCAGCTGCTAATTATGGTGAAACTCGCCCTTGGGTTGCTCCAAAATCAAAAGTTTATGATTTCTTTGAAACTGGTGTTAAGAATATAAATAGCGTTGCATTAGAAGGTGGAAAAGATGATTATACTTTTCGTTTAAGTTTTACAAACTCTGATGAGTCTGGTATTCTTCCTAATAGTAAGATTAAAAAGAACTCTCTTTCTTTCCGTTCAAGATATGACTTGTCGGATAAACTTACTGCAGAATTTAGTGGTAATTACGTGAACACTAAAGGTAAAGGTCGTTACGGTACAGGTTATGATGATAACAATCCAATGCAAAATTTTGCACAGTGGTTCCAGACTAACTTAGATTTCGATCGCATGAAGAACTACTATAAATCTCCTGATGGTGATCAGCGAACTTGGAATGCAAGTAGTCCTACAGATCTTGACCCTATTTATGCAAACAATCCTTATTGGACTCGTTATGAGAACTTTCAGGAGGATGAGAGAGATCGTTTATATGGTTTCACAACTCTTGCGTATGAGTTCAATGATATGTTTACTTTAAGCTGGCGTAATACATTGGATTATTATAGCGAAGAGCAAAATGAAAGAAATGCAGTTGGATCTAACGCAACATCTTCTTATAATAATTTTAGAAGATCTTTCAAGGAATTGAATTCAGACTTGATGTTGAGTTTTAAGAAACAAGTTAATGACTTTAGTTTTACTGGATTAGCTGGTGTTGGTTATAGAGAAAATACAATGTCTAGCATTTTTTCTTCAACGTCTGGAGGATTAGTAGTTCCAGGATTATATACTGTAAGTAACACTACAGTTGCAAATTCTCCAACAGAGAACCTTAATGAAAGTAATATCAAAAGTGTATATGCGAATTTATCTGTTGGATATCAGAACATGTACTATTTAGAAGGATCTTATCGTATTGATGAATCCTCTACTTTACCTACAGGCAAGAGAAGTTTTGATTATCCTGCAATCTCAGGTAATATTATCTTATCAGAAATTAGTGGATTGAAAGACTTAAGTTTCTTAACATTCTCCAAATTCAGAGCTAATTACGCTGAAGTAGGTAGTGGTACAAATCCATACCGTATTCAATCAGCTTATACGAATGATACAAACTGGGGAGATAAAGCTATTTATTCAGTAAATAATACAGAGCAGAATAAAACTTTAAAAGAGGAGAGAACTAAATCATGGGAAATTGGTTGGGAAGCTTCTTTATTCCAAGGTCGTTTAGGTTTTGATGTAGCTTATTATAAAGCAAATACTTTCGATCAAATTATGCCAGCTCTTGTATCACCAGCTAGTGGTCGTCGTAGTGTAATCGTGAATTCAGGTGAACTTGAAAACAAAGGATGGGAAATTCAGATGAATGCAACTCCTATTAGAACAAGTGATTTCACATGGAACATGAATGTAAACTGGGCTAAGAATGAAAATGAAGTAAAAGAATTATTTTCTGGCTTGAGTAATGTACTTATTACTTCTGCATGGGATGTTACAGTTAATGCTGCAGTAGGTCAGCCATTTGGTGTAATTAAAGGTACTGACTTTGTTTATACAAATGGAAAGAAAACCGTTGATTCAAGAGGTTACTATATGAAAACTGATGATACGGATTTAGTTATTGGTAATATCCAGCCTGACTGGAATGCCGGTATTACTAACTCATTCAGTTATAAAGGATTTTCTCTTCGTGCATTAATTGATATTCAGCAAGGTGGAGATATTTATTCTGTTGACCGTAAATATTCTTTGGCGACTGGTTTGTTAAAGGAAACAGCAGGTTTAAATTCAAAGGGTAATCCTAAGCGTGATGCTGTAGCTGACGGTGGTGGTATTTTACATGCTGAAGCTGTAATGGCTGATGGTACTCCAAATACAACATTTGCTAATTCTAGCGGATGGGGTGGAGATCAGTACTATGGTAGAACGCCTACTGCTCGTTACGTATATGATGCATCGTATGTGAAGTTAAGAGAAGTTGCTTTATCGTATTCTCTTCCAAAGTCATTAATTAGTAAGACTTTCTTGTCAAAGGCAGTTGTTTCTGCTGTTGGACGTAACTTGTTAATTCTACATAAGAATACTCCTGGTTTTGATCCTGAAACAGGTCAAAGTTCTGGTAACAGACAAGGTGTTGCAAATGCATCTTATCCAACAACTAGATCTTATGGATTTAACATTACTTTAGGATTCTAAATTAACTTATGAAAATTGACAAAATGAAAAAATTAAAATATATATTGATTGGCGTCTTATTTATGGGCGTTGGTTTCACAGGTTGTAGTTTGGAGGATAATATCGATCCAAAAAGAGCTACAGATGTGCCTGCAGAAACTTTATTTACAGGAGCGCAAATTCAGTTTGTTAACCAATACAACAGTATGAGTGTTAATAGAAATATTTCTAGATTATTAGCACAATATTGGATGGAGACTACCTATACAAATGAAAGTCGTTATGATTTTCAAGATAGAGGTATTCCTGATGCTTTCTTTAATGAATTTTATAGAGATTGCTTAATGGATTTTCAAGAAGCTAAAATAGTTATTGATGCTAGTGGTTTTGAAGGAGCATTGTTGTTAAAAGCTAATAACCAGAAAGCAATAATCGAAATTCAGATGGTTTATGTTTATTCGGTTTTAGCTGAAATGTTTGGAGATATTCCATATAGCGAAGCATTAGAAGGTGGTGTTAATACTTTACCTAAGTATGATGATGCGGCTACAGTATATGCTGATCTTTTTACAAGATTAGATGCTGCTCTTGGTGCATTAGATGCAGGTAACGGAAGTTGGGGATCAGAAGATCTTCTTTTTGGAGGAGATGTTGATTCTTGGAAAACTTTTGGAAATGCATTAAAGTTGAGAATGGGTATGAGAATGGCAGATGTTCCTTCTTTTAATTCAAAATCTGTTGTTGAAGCTGCAGCTTCTAATGTTTATGGTGCTAATTTGGAAGGTGCCTTCTTTAAATATATTGGTACTGATCCTTATTTCAATACAATTTATGGTGGTTTCGTAGATGATGGACGTAAAGATTATGTGCCTTCAAATACCTTAATGGATGTATTGAATACATTGAATGACCCTAGAAGAGCTCTTTGGTTCACTCAAGTTGGTAGTGCTTATCTTGGATTAACCTATGGTTTAACCGCTGGTGGTACTTACGATGATTATTCGCATTTTACACCAATGTTTTTCGAGCCTACACTAGAGGTTCCAATGGCTGATTATGCTGAAATGGAGTTTTATTTAGCTGAAGCTGTTGAAAGAGGTTATGCTGTTGGAGGTACTGCTGAAGAGCACTACAATAATGGTATTACTGCTAGTATCCTTTATTGGGGTGGAACTGCTGCTGATGCTACTGCTTATCTTGCTCAACCAGAAGTTGCTTATACAACTGCTACTGGAACTTGGAAGCAAAAGATTGGTACGCAAAAATGGATCGCGATGTATAATCGAGGTGTAGAAGGATGGACAGAATGGAGAAGATTAGACTTCCCTATTTTAAATGTACCTGAGGATTTAACTTACGGTGATATTCCAGTACGTTATCCTTACCCTTATAATGAGAATGATCAAAATTTGGATAATTATACTGCTGCTTCTGCTGCTATTGGTGGGGATAAAGCAACAACCAAACTTTGGTTTGATGTAAACTAATATTTTATTTTTAGATATAATTAGGAGCCGGACATATGTTCGGCTCTTTTTTTGTTATTAGATTTGTCCTGAAATACGTTAACAGAACGTATGGTTTGTAAAAAACTTAAAGTAAGAGGAGTGAATCGAGCTTAATGAAATTATAGCTTTGGTTTTAAATTGCTGATAAAAGCTATAATAAAAAGACTTATTTACCTGTAAACAAATAGAGATTCCTGCAAAAAAAGTATGCCAAAAGAGAACAAGGAATTTTAAAGGCAGTTAGTTCACTATTAAAGATTGGGAATACTCAATTTATGATCGATGAAGTTTTTAATTAAGAACAAATCATCATTTTATTGGTAGAAATTGGTATCGATAAAAGGAAAGGATTATAATTTATAGTTAATTCCAACTATAAAATTTCTTCCAGCAGCACTAATCCCAGATGAATATGGTCTGTAACGTTTGTTTAGGATGTTTTCGAGGCTAATATTAGAGCTAAACCGTTTACTTATTGTAATTGTATTTTTGAGGCTTAGAATTGCCCAGGATGGTGAGTAAGGAAGTCCCTCTTCATTTTTCACGTACAAGTACTCCTTATCTTTTTCTGTATCAGCTAAATTATTGTAGGAAATTTCATCATTAAATTCAAAAATCAATTGACTCCTAAGTCTATTTGATTTATAGTTTAGAGAAAAATTTCCAAATATTGGTGGGACGTGTCGTACAGGGCTGCCATCCTTGTATTCCCCTTTTGTAACGTTTAAATTCGATTTTACCGAGAATTGATTCGTTAATTTAAGTATGGCGCTTATATTTCCACCCCAAATATTAGCATTGTCAGTGTTTATTATTGCCTGTATTTCACTTTCGACACCATCATAAATCATGGTATTTTGACCGTTAAAGGAAAAATCTTGTCTGGTCATAGCATTGTCCAAAAAGGAATAAAAGGCGTTTAGATCAAGGAAAAGTATATTGTTGAAGTTTTTGCTTAAGTTAAACTCAAAGTTGTAAACATATTCTGGTTTTAAGTTTTTATTGGGGATTATTACTTTGCCTGGTTCAGAGTCAAAAACTTTACCTATATCATCAATGTTAGGAGCTCGAAAACCACTTGTTGCATTTAATTTAAGCAACCAACCTTTATCGGATTGGTGACTAATGCCAATACCTCCATTGATTGAACCAGTTGTTAAATCAAGGTTCTCAAATGGTAAATTGTAGAATGTATCATCTAGCTTCGACTTGATCCACACATGAGAATATCGAATACCTGTGTTTAAGGTCCATTTTGGATCTAATTTCCATTTTAAGTTTGAATAAATAGCAAAGCTTGAATAACTAGAATTGTTAGGATATCGACTAGCTATGGCCGATTTTTCATCTGTTAGGATATTTGTGCTATTTCCTTTCGATTTTAATTTATTGTAGGTCCATTCGCTGCCGTAATAATAATGGATTGATTTATTAATTTCCTTCTCAGCATCAGCGTTTATTGAGTAGATGTTCAAATCTTCAGTTCTGGCTTTTAATGTTGGGGAATTAAAGCTCCTACTGTATCGACTTTCTTTATAGTTTTGATATGCAGAGATTACTTTAAATGAATCGTAGAATTGACTTGATTTTGAATTTTTTATCTGAAATCCATGTAATTGAAGATTTTGCGGACCATAGTACCATTCTGCATATTTTAAATTGTCATCAGAGTACTGTATTAATCTGTCGTAACGAGGTATGTTAGAAGTTTCTGAAAGCTGAAAATTATAGAGAAATTCAAGATCAGCGGATGCTTTAAATCTAATTTTTTGCAATAAGTTAAGTTGAGAATAACCACTATTGATTTGTTTTCGAGAATCTGTGTTTGTTATGATTTTATCTTCGCCATTTTGTATTAAGATATATTCTGGTCTAAGGTAGTCGTCAGGTCCATTACTTCCCATCTTTAAATCAGAAAAATCACTATAGCTAATACTTCCAGCAAAGGCTAATTTTGATTTGCCAAAATTATAATCAGCATGATTCATGATTTCTTTATTTGCTGACGAATATCTTGATTTGTAGCCAAACTTAATATTTGCTTTTTTGGAGGTAGATAGTAGAGGATTAATTGTGTGGAAATCCATAACGCCACCAATTGCATCACTACCGTAAATAATAGAGCCTGGTCCAAGGATAACTTCTGCAGACTCTAAACTATTAGGATCGATATTGATTACGTTTTGTAAATTCCCGCTCCTGTAAATTGCATTATTCAAGCGAATACCATCTAGAACTAATAAGACTCTATTTGCAGAAAATCCTCTTATCATTGGACTTCCACCTCCTAGTTGACTTTTTTGAATGTAAACTTGATTGCTTTCCTTTAAAAGATCTGCACTAGTTTGAGCAGTACTTTGTTTAATTTTCTCTTTACTTATGTGGGCAATTTTAAGAGGTATCTCACTTCTTTTTTGCTCCCATTTGTTTGCAGAAATAAGAATTTCATTGATGGGAAATATATCAGATTGCAATTGGATATTAAATGATAATTTAGTGATATCATCAAAACTAAGTTCGATATTTTGATAGGCGGGATGTTGAAAATAGATAATTTCAATTTTCGAAAATTCAACCAAATTAGCTTCTCCTGAAGCGTTAGATAAAACTGAATTTTGAGAATTGAAAATGTAAACATTTTCAATCGCTTTCTTAGAGGTAATATCAGTGATTGTAATTTTTTGTCCAATACTATTCATAGTAAGGAACAGAAATATAGAGAGGAAAGCCAGGCGAATCATTGGGCGTATTATTTCAATTTATAGCTAAAGTTCAAATATATGATAAATCTTTCAGCTAGATAAAGGAATTTAAAAAAAGGCACCGCCCAAGTGCCTTTTTTGTCTATTAATTAGTTGTTGGAAAGAATTACTTTTTCTCCCTGATCATAAACCAAATCTTTTGGAATTTTTGCTCGCTGAATACGATATAAATCCTGTAATAATTCGGTATGAATGTATCCTTTATCTTTAATAAGATTAGCTGCTGCTTCATAATCTCCATTCCCTTGTATTTCAAGAGTTTTGGATGATAAAGATTCAATTGCTTTTTTCATTTTATACAAATTCACTTTATAGGTTTTACTCTTGTGGTTGTATTTGAAAGCTTCATGTTCTTGAAAGTAATAAAAGCGGATCATGTTAGCCACTCCTTGTGAGTCTGTAACGCCAAATCGAATTGATCTAAAAACATCTGCCATATAGGTAACATAGTTATCCATGAGTTCAGCATCTTTTATTTCTCGCATGTCGTGTAGCTGACCTATGAAAAACATCCGCAAAACATCATTTTTTAATTCAGTAATTACATTGTGATGTTCTTTTAAGGCATCCTTAACAGTACCTTTTCCATTAATTGTTTCCGAAATGCCTAGTCCATTGCTTATTTCATAAAATATTGTGTTTAAGAAAAAAGATTTGAATGTTACGTGTTTACGCTGTTTTTCATCTATAATAAGGTTCGTTATTGGTTGCAATATTCCATCAAACTTTGCTTGCATAACATTTTTAAAGTGTAGTTTTCTTGTACAATTAATGTGATTGGTACCTATTGGTAAGTTTAAGCCGATTAATTTGTTTCCAGCATTACAATAACCAGCATTGTACAATACATCGTAAATTACTATGTTTGCTGAACCCGAAGGAGTTTCTGTTTTGTATTCATCACCAATAGGAAGATTTTTCTGAAGATATGGAAGGAGAGAAGCATATTTTTCTACATTCTTAGTCCATGCTTTATTCCGCAGTAAGATAAAAGCTCCATAGGAGTATTTTGTCCAAATAAGATGATCTTCAGTATTTGAGATTGGACCAGCGATAAAGTCAATAGGATTATTTGATAATTTCATCCAAAGATGATCACTTTTATCAAAATCATCAACAAGTAAATCTTCAGCACGTTGCAGTAGGTATTCCTTGAAATTTTCCGATTTCGTTAAATTAGCAGCATTTTTTAAATGGCTTGTTGCTTTGTTAAGTTGAGACTGGTATGCTGTATGAAATGGAACGACTTTTAGGCCATTATTGGTACGTTGCAAGCTTGTGAATGGATTGTATTTTTCATCATCTTTTAATGCGAAAAATTCTTCTTGGTTAATATCGTTAGGGAAAAAACCTAAGCCTAATGGCCTTGGTGGAAAGTCTTCCGTAAATGGTATAAATCCATCCAATCTGTCCCATGGGCCGTAATTTATCAAGGCATACTCCTTCATGTCAGGATCAGTAATTTCATCTAGCAACTTATTCTTGTCGCCATAAGCTTGCAACCAATAAATTTCATCAATAGCATTGGCTGCTCTAATTAATTCAGAAAATAGCTTAATTTGATCTGCCGATAAAGAACTTAGGTCAGCTGATAATTTAACTTTGGCATAATTGGCCAATTTGCGCTGCATTACTGTATCATAGGTTTTCTTTTCCTCTTTTTTTTGATTTTGTTGGCAGGAAAAAGCAAACACGATAGAGATAATAAGGCTAAATAAAAATATAGTTTTCCGTATCATATTAGTAGGGTTTTGAGTTTAAGATACTATGCTTAGCTGTATGTTAATTCGAATTATTCCCTGGGTTAGTTAGAACGGATAAGTCTTTATTAATAAAATTAAAGACTATGATAATACATATAAGTTACAAAAAAATGGAATGCTAAAAAAATGATAATTGGTATTGGTTAATAGTGCTTTATGTTGGTTTTATCCCACAAAAAAACCACCCTTTTTTAGTGATAAAAAAAAGAGTGGAAACTTATAGTATTGTTATTTTCTATTTATTTTCTTTAGGATATTCAATCCTTGCATGATAAACGTTGATCAATGCATTTGTGAATATTTCCTTAACCTGATTAACATTTTTAAATGTGATATCAGCATTTTGAAAACGATTTTGGCTGACTTGCTTGTCAATTATACTATTGATAAGATCTCGAATTGTATCAGGTGTTTTCTCTTTTAAGCTTCTTGAGGCAGCTTCTACAGAGTCAGCCATCATTAAAACTGCAGTTTCTTTCGTAAATGGGTCTGGACCGGGATAAGTGAATTTCTCCTCATCTATTTCCTTATCGGGATATTTATTTTTAAAAGAGGTGTAAAAATATTGAACCCTTCCAGCCCCGTGATGGGTTTCGATAAAATCAATGATTTGTTGCGGGAGCTTATGCTTTTTTGCTACTTTAACTCCATATTTTACATGATCTGTTATTATTTGAGCACTTTTATCAAACTCTAGTTTATCATGAGGATTTGTGTTTGAAAGTTGATTTTCTATGAAATAAACAGGATGTTTCATTTTCCCTATATCATGATACAGCGCTCCTGTACGAACAAGTAATGGATTCCCACCAATCTGATTAATGGCAGCTTCAGCTAAATTGGCAACTTGCAACGAGTGCTGAAAAGTACCAGGAGAATGTTGAGTTAATTGTCTCAGCAGAGGATGATTCTGATTAGATAACTCAATTAGTGTTACATCCGAAAGGAAACCAAAGAGTTTTTCGAAAATGTAAATTAACGAATACGAAAAGGTTAGGAATAGACCATTAATAGCAAAAAACATAAAGTTTTCCCACTTGATATTAGTAATATTTGTTTCTTGAGTTATCGCAAATGCAAAGTAAACAATACTATAAGTTAAGAAAGTGATGATGCCGGTAAGAACTAACTGTCCGCGACGTTCTAATCTAGGAAGACTGTAAATTGCCATAATTCCTGCTGAAAGCTGAAGGAATACAAATTCAAAACCATTTGGAGCAAGAAACCCAGTAAGTAAAACGGTAATAATAAAAACAAAAAGAGCAGTTCTGCTATCCATTAAGGTTCTTACAACTATTGTTATCAATGCAAATGGAATGATATAGACATTGACCTTAGGGAAATTAAGAACTAGCGTTGTGATTGCAACATAGAGTAATACAAAAAGAAGTATAAACAGTAGTTTCTTGTTATCATGTAAAATCTGTCTCCTAAAATTGCGCAAGTACAAAAAGAGTAAAACAATACAGGATATGATAAGTAAGCACTGGCCAATCACAATTAAATAATGACTTTGGGATGATCCTAAAATATTTTCATAGTCTTTCTTCAATGATTCTAAAACGATGAAAGTTTCATCATCTATCACATCGCCAACCAATACAATTCTTTTACCCGATTCAACAATTCCTTTCGATAAAGATACATTAGCCAGCATACTAGTTTTAACCTGATCCGACATTGTTTTATCGTAGAAAAGGTTCGGTAGTAGATAAGAATCAATATTTAAATTTTGAATAAAACTTTGATAACTAGAAGAAGTATAGTCTGATTTGCTTTTTTTAGCAAAATATTGATAGGCACTTTTAGGCGTGTAAATTATTGATATGGCCACAACCTCGTTTAGATTGTTAACCGATCTGTTAATGAATTCGGGTTCTTTAAATCCAATTTCTTTTAACTCAGTTTGAAGATTTGCAACTCCGGTATCATAAATATTTTTGAGATTACTTA
>JADGFH010000057.1:0-457 GCA_016743925.1 Labilibaculum sp. | reverse complement strand
TTATCATGTTCCTTCTGAATATTTTTTTTCGATTTATTTCTTTTTTGAAATACTTTGGAGCTAATAAATTTTTTCCATTTCTTATCAAAATCAGTATTGAAATCTTCTGTAATATTTTCGAATATGGTAGGATCAATAGTAAAGAATGGATAGAATTTATTTAAAATACTGTCTTTTTCTTGAAGTACTTCACTGTCCGTTTTCAGAATAGCAAAATCAAAGGGAGCAATTAATGTTTCATGCATCCATGGTTTTCCTTTTTGATATTCATATTTGAAATTACCAAGATTAGGAAATAGTAAGGTTATTAAGATAATGGTCAGTGATGTAATCAAAAACCGATAGATATTGTTTATATTTTGTCGAATCCACCTTAAATATTTACTCATTTCTGAAGTTTATTTGTGTAGGGTATATTTTGCATATAAAAATAAGGGAATATTTTGGGGATGAAAAC
>JADGFH010000808.1 GCA_016743925.1 Labilibaculum sp. | reverse complement strand
AAGCCGGAAAAGTGTTCTATACCATTAAGAGAGAACAACTACAAATGAAATAGCGCAAGTGAATTGAGCGTAAAAGGGGATGAAATATTTCAAGAAGATTCAAAATTAAAGTCTGCTTTGGGGAAGCAAATTTATCATCTTACTTTTTTTTCTAAAAAATCTAAAGTAGAAGCATCATATAATTTTGTAATTGAGAAAAAGAAATAGTCTAAATTATTATGCTGAATAATAGAATTTTATTAATGTATTGCAAATACCATTTTATAAAATGAGACAACTAAATTATTTTTTTGAAAAAAAAAGAATTGTCTTGTCCATTGCGCTGTTACTTATGGTAATGGGTGTCAATGCACAATTATCGCTTGTAAATTGTAATGCTGAACTTAAAAACGACCTCTTAAAGTTAAGCAATAATGTTATTGAAACACAATATTTGTGGAACAATGGTGACCTTGTAGAACAGCGTATACGTGAAATAGAGTCTAATAATACCCTTGCTTTTAAACCATCTTCAAAATCAGGTTTTCACATGCCTGGTTTAAATAATAAGCCTGAAAAAAGTAATCTTACGGTTACTAAAATTGTTAATGATCTGTTTTATAATGATCACGTAAAGGTAGAAGTACTTGTGGATTATAAGCAAATACAACTCAAAAGAGTGCTCAGGTTATATCCTAATTCTTCGGCAATATTTACAGAGTATTATTTGAAATTGAAATCAGATCTTGCTAGAAACGATATAAAAGGTCATTCCTGTATTAATCAGATTGCTTTGGATGGTAGAAATTTGCTTATGAAATCGGTTAAATTTACCGGACATACTGATGGTGCAAATAATCTGGTAAGCGAACAGGAAGCTTTAAGTTATTCTCGCATTGCTTTTAATGGTAATATACTTATTATTAAAAATAAGCAAAAAAAACAAGGTTTGTTTTTGTACAAAAAAGCACCTTTGGCTGAAGTTTATTCAGGATACGAAGGTTTGGATTTTGAAGCGCAAGGTGGTCAGATAAAAGTATTTGGCGTAGGGTGCAAATGGGTAAATTTAAAGACAAATGAATGGACTAAAGGGTATACGTTAGCAGTTGGTATTGCAAAATCGGATAGTGAGTACGATATGCTAATGGCACTCCGTCAGGCACAAATGGCTGAGAGTAACTACGATGCGCAACGCGATGATATGGTATTGATGAATACTTGGGGTGATCGTTCAAAAGATGGGCGATTAAGTGAGGAATTCATTATGAATGAGTTGGATAAATGTAAAGATTTAGGTGTAACTCATTTTCAGTTAGACGATGGATGGCAATCCGGATTATCGCATAATTCAGCTTTTAAAGGCAAGAATAAAGTATGGGCAAAATGGGCAGTTAAAGATTGGATGCCGCATACAGAACGTTTTCCTAATGGATTAGAACCTGTTGTTAAAAAAGCAAAACAATTAAATATTCAATTAGGATTGTGGTTTAACCCTAGCTCGCATAACGACTATGAAGCTTGGGAAAATGATGCGAATATTCTTATTGGATTATATAATCGTTATGGAATTCGAATTTTTAAAATTGATGGAATGCAAATCAATAATAAAAAAGGAGAGGAGCAATTCGTGAAATTCTATGAAAAAGTGATTCGTGAAACCAAGGGCAATGTATATTTTAACTTGGATGTAACAGCTGGGAAACGTTTTGGTTATCATTTTTTACATATGAATAACAATATTTTTCTAGAAAATAGATACACTGATTCAGGTAATTATTATCCATTTCGTACGCTTCGAAATTTGTGGATGTTAAGTAAATATATGCCAGCACAATCGTTACAAATCGAATTTTTAAATAAGTGGCGAAATACGAATAAATATGGTGACGATACGCAAGCACCAAACAAATTATCTTTCGATTATTTGTTTGCTGTAACTTGTATGGCACAACCTTTGGCTTGGTTCGAAGCAAGTGGTTTGCCAAGAGAAGCATTTAGTACAGCTCCGATTATTAAAAAATACAATAAAATACGAAATGACATTCATTCAGGTACTATTTTACCAATTGGAAATCAACCTGATGGATATAGTTGGACTGGTTTTCAAAGTATTGTTAATGATATGGAAGGCTATATAATTGTTTATCGTGAACAAACAGAGCAGTCTCACGGAACTGTGAAAACTTGGCTTAAGGAAGGACAAGAAATTAAGCTGACTAAGCTATTGGGAGATGGTAAAGAACAATTGCATACCGTGGTGAAAGGCGGTCAATCACTCAATTTTGTATTGCCTGAAGTAAATTCATTTGCATTGTATAAATATAAGGTTCAATAATGACCTTTATTTTCATGGCCATGATATTAATTTATGCTCCATTAAAGTCAGCAAACATTCTTAAATTTAAACTATAATATCAAATGATGAAATAAGGTATTTGTCAGTTTTGCATCATCAGAACGAAGTAATTTACTAAATGAATAACATATAGGAATAGGAATTACAGGAGTGATTCGTGAAGAAGCTCAAGAAGAACTTTCAACTTATCATTATAGAGTATCTAAACTGATAGGTTCTTTTGTGCTTACTTTTTCAATTTTGCCTCTCAATATTTATCCCCTCTTTTAACATTTATAATTGGCCACTCGTATTAACCAAATCATTTTAAAAATTTTGATCCAAACTATAATCATAGAATTTAAAGGGTAGGATTTTTTATTTAATATCCCACAAATTTAAGATTCTGACTTCAGTCAAAAACGTTTTTTGGTTGTTAAAATAGGGTTCTACTTACTATTTGTGGTTGTATTTGTACGATCTGAACAATAGTCCAAGAAAATTGGATGTGAGTCCAAGTGCAAGGGTTTGATTAACACTATTTTTGAATTTTCAGTTTAAAAGATGTTCACATAGATATAGGA
>JADGFH010000807.1 GCA_016743925.1 Labilibaculum sp. | reverse complement strand
AAGCTATACATCTTAGTAAATATCAAAAGTATGCTACAAATTTATTTCAAACATCTATGAATTTTGCAAATGATAGTGCAAATGTATTTTCAGCATCATATATAAATTTTAAAAGAGTAAGTGCTGGTTATTTAACGGTTCAAGAAATAGATAGAATTTTAGTAAATGAAAAAGAACTTGAAAAAGAATTGACACAGTTAAATGGAGCTAATAATGTAATGATTGAATATTGTAGAAATGATTGGAATATAGAATCAATAGAAGCATCTTTTAAGCTATCTAATAATGGAAATTATCCAACACAAGCAGAATATGATAAATTTTTAACTAAAAAGAAAAATAACTATGTTGCTAATAATATATCTCAATTCTTTAATCAAACTAAATTTAATAATGATGATACTTGGACACCTACTAATACATTACCTATGTGTAATAAAATTGAAAGAAGAATCTTAGAAATTAAAAAAGAACAGTCATTAAATTTAGACAAAATAGATACAGTTAAACAGGCTTCACAAAATAGAGAAGATGAAGAACAATTATTAAAAATAGCAAAAATACAATATCATACAACAGCAGAGCAAGGTTTTTTAGCAATACCTCAAGTAGCAGTTATAAATATAGTTACAGATAATTTAAATATGTTTGGTGGAAGTAGAGATAATGCTGGTTTAAGAACCGAAATGGAAAGAAGAAGTAAAAAAGAAAATCTTGATTATGGTGGAGAATCTTGGCTCGTAGCTACAAATGATGTATTCGGTAGTTTAGCATATATGATGTTACCTGGGACTGATACCATTAAAGAAGCAGTTAAAACTTTAGTACCATCTGATTTTCTTGATAAGATACCTTTTGTAAATATGTTTGTATCAGCTATTGGAACAGGAACATCAATAGCAATTATGAAGTATTTAGTTATGTACTTTCCAGTAGTTGCATTATCTATGGCATCTTTAATGGTAATAGGCTGGTACTTTGTATCGGTATTTGCTTATTTTCTAGTTAGTCCGTTCATTATAGTGTATGCACTAAGCCAACAACAAACAGATGTTATTAAAAGTTTTATGATTAGAGGAGTAGTATTAGCATTTAAACCTATGCTAATTATATTTAGTGTTACCATATCTATATTGGCTGTAGGATTAATACAAGACTTATCAATAGTTCTCTTTGAAGAGAATTTTAATTTACTAATTGATATTGTTAAGACAAATAGCACACTAACACTTATAGATGTGTTTATGATGTTTTTAAGAGGTGTTTTAGAAGTAGCAGTATCTGTAATATCTATATTAATGGCATTCTACCTAGTATTTAATGGTGCTGAAATGTTATTGGCAATGTTTGGATTTAGAGATAGTGGAATAGATGTTAAAGAAGTAGTTGGTGGAAGCATTGAGGGTAAAACAAGTAAATTCAGTACACCAGGTGCTTAATCTTATGAAAGGAGATAATACAAATGAATAAATCAGAATTAATTGATGCAATGGCATTAGAAACAGGACTAAGTAAAAAGGATAGCAAGGCATCTTTAGAAGCTTATATTAATATAGTCCAAAGTCAAATGAAGAAAAAAGAATCTGTTAATATAATCGGATTCGGTGCTTTTTCTACATCTGAAAGAGCAGAACGACAAGGAAGAGTTCCAGGTACTGGAGAAGCAATTACTATTAAAGCTACAACAGTAGCAAAATTTAAAGTTGGAGCTGGACTTAAAAAACTTTGGAACTAGCATTTAAGAACTGGTGTTTAGTTACACCAGTTCTTAATCTTTTTACCACCATAATATCTTACAGCTAAATTGTTTTTAATTTGAATTTCAGATAATAATACATCATCAATTAAAACATCTGCTACAATTCTAAAATATTTACCCCTTTGTAAATTATTTAATTTAATAACTTTTCCATTTTTTAATAAATTTCTAGTTAAATTTCTTGATTGTCTAGCCAGTATCTTCTCTTGTTTACAATTTCCTCTTATTTCAGGAGTATCTATTCCACTAACTCTAATAGGAATACTCTTACCAATGATAGATGGATAATTTTCTATGTTAACCCTAAAGGTATCTCCATCATACACAGAAACAATTTTAGAAACGACAACATTATTATAAATTATCTTTTTTGCTTGTAATAAAGTCAAAGGTGTAAAAATAGTTAATAGAATTAGTATATTAGTTATTTTTTGCATATACTATTATATTATAATGAATATGAAAAATGTATAAAACCTAAAAAATAGCTTAAATTCTTTAAGGCTATCTAAAGCTTAATTATATATAATAGATACTATTAGTAAAAAGGAGCTTGAAATGGCACAGAAAAATAAATTTGGGGAAATGGTTGAAGTTGTATTCAATTCTAAGAATATTGATGAAGTAAATAATTATGCAGAGAATAATGACATTACAATGAAGCAGTTAAAAGATGCAAATGCTTTTTCTGAATCATTAAAGAGTGGTAAGATTAAAACAGATAAAAATTTATCTGAAATTAGTCAAAGTGAAGCACAAGAAATATTAGCTGGAAAAAATGTAGAAAAAAAATCAACTAAAAATGATAAAGCAGATGATGATAGAATTGATTTAAGTGTGGTTAGAAATGGTAGTGATATAAATATTACAGGTAAAGATTTGGCAATACATAAATCGGCACTTGCACATTTAAAAAATAATGTTATACCAAAAGACCAAAAAGCAAATGCTTTCAATAAAGATAGTAAAATATGGACAATTCACGACCCTAATAATACTATTGACCATAAAAAAGTATATGGATTATTGTTTACAAAAATTGGAGAATCAAGAAATGCAGAAGCATCTAAATCAGCATATTATGATGCTTTAAAAGATGATTCATTATCAAGTGCAGAAAAGAATCAAAGTCATAGAGAATATTTAAT
>JADGFH010000806.1 GCA_016743925.1 Labilibaculum sp. | reverse complement strand
CTCATAATATACCCACATTGCTTTTGCTGCGTCGATAGCAGAACAGCCACCTAAACCAACAATAACATCTGGTTGCTCTTGCGTAAAGAACGCTGCACCTTTCAATACAGTTTCTATTGATGGATCTGCTTCAACACCCGAAAATACAACTGATGCTATACCTGCTTCTTTCAAGTAGTTTTCAGTTCTTTCAAGAGATCCGTTTGCTTTTACAGAGTTACCACCGATAACGATAACCGCTTTTTTCCCTTTTAATCCTTTTAAGTTTTCAAGACTTCCTAGTCCGTGAAAAATTTCCTTTGGTACAATAAATTTTGCCATAACTTTATTTTTATATTTGGTTTTTATCAGTTCAAAACAAAAGTTCTGTTGAAAGCTAGTTTCAATCGTGAACACTTGCTTAATGATTACGCTGACAAAAGTAGGGCAAGACCTTTTCAGTTTACTTACTGAAAAAGTTCATTCGTTTATTAAAAAAGGTCAATATTAAAATAAAGTAATTTTATTTGGGTGGCTATCTAGTGTTAAAGATGCTAAAACAGAGAGATTTTGATCTTTTTATTTTATTTTGAAGTATCGGATGGACTGATTCCAAATTTGTTTTTAAAGGCAATACTAAAGTTAGAAAGGTTGCTGTATCCAAAATCAAGATAGATATCCGAAGCTTTCAAATCTTCACTTTCCAAGACTTCCTTTGCCCTTTGTAGGCGCTTATCTTGTAACCATTTGCCTGGCGACACCTTGTATTCCGTAATAAAATTGCGTTTAAAAGTCGATAAACTCATATGGCACAAGAAAGCGATCTCCTCCAACTTTAAGTTGGAATATACATTGCTCTCAATAATCTTTTTAAAAGGAGAAATCTCTTTAGAGATAAGAGAATGCAGATACATCTCGAACTTCTGGCCGTATTTGGTAAGCAGATAAAGCATGATTTCGTCGAACTTAAGCGAAAGCATATCGGCATTAAAATCTGAAGGCATAAGGCTCATTTTCGAAAGCGTATCTAAATAAGAAGCGATATATGCATCGTTCTCGATAATAAAAAAAGGTACCTTATCTTTCAATTGATCTTCCTTTTTACCAAACTTCTCCAAGAAAGCTTTCAGTCTGCTCTCCGAGAAAAACAGAAGCTTACAGTAGTAGATATCATCATTATCAAGCAACTCTGTCCATAGCCAATTTCCTTTACGGATAAGCAGAGATTGCTCCTTGTTCACCATAACCGAGGCATCAGCAAAATGCACCTGCTTTTTACCAACCTGCAAAAAGCTAAACATGTTCATGCTCAAATTGACCTTGCTCTTTACCACATCGCTGGTCATTTTAAAATCATAAACAAACAAATCCTTTACAGATTCATCTTTCGCATGGAATATTTCGGGTATGTTTTCTATCGACATGGCTTTGTTTTCTATCGTTTGTGGCTTGCAGTTTAATATATACCCAAACCAAATATTTGCAAAGCTAGTTCTTTTCTCTTAAAAGCAATTCCTTAGAAATAGGCTAAGTTCTGCTTACTTTAGGAATTCTAATTCCTGGCAAGTCATGCTGGGAACGAATTCTGTGACCACATAATCAGTTTGAATGCCTTGGCGAGTGAATGCGTTCGCCCAGAATCAGTTTGATTGCCTTGGCGAGTGAATGTGTTCGCCCAGATACTGGAAAATCAACATTGGTGAGTGATTGCACTCCCCCAGAATCAGTTTGATTGCCTTGGCGAGTGAATGTGTTCGCCCAGATACTAGGAAATGAACATTCGTGAGTGGTTACACTTCCCCAGAATCAGTTTGATTGCCTTGGCGAGTGAATGTGTTCGCCCAGATACTGGGAAATCAACATTGGTGAGTGATTGCACTTCCCCAGAATCAGTTTGATTACCTTGGCGAGTGAATGTGTTCGCCCAGATACTGGAAAATCAACATTGGTGAGTGAATGTGTTTCCCCAGAATCAGTTTGACTGCCTTGGCGAGTGAATGTGCTCGCCCAGATATTGGAAAATCAACATTGGTGAGTGAATGAGGGTAAAACAGCGAACGGAAGGAGAGCAATATGCCATGGGGCAATAAATTAATGATATTTTAATTTCATTGATCATTCATTTTTTTATTGATTAGGCTGAATTCCCGACCAGACGATTTCAATATTATCACGTGATTCAATTACCTTAAAATGAATGCTCTTCCTGCTTGCAATATCCTGCCCATTAAAATGATAGACTTTACAAAAGCAATTACTTTCATGTTTAATGTTGACTTCTAACAAATCTTCTACACCTACTTTTTCTGTATCAACCTTATAAGTTTTTGAAGTAACAAGCCTTGTAGATGGCCTAATGGTTCGGCTTCTGACGATTTTAATCATTACTGATATTTTTTATCTTAATACTTAACTGTGATATTTTCAAAATCAAACTCAATTGCTTTTGAATGATTGACTGCAGCATACTTTTTATAAAATCGATTAAACTCTTCTAAGTTTTGATATTGAGATTCATCTTTCCTATTTAAATCATTTTCAAAATTCTCCCAAGAGTCAAATATTTCTATAACCATTGAGCTGATTGTGTAAGTTTCTATATTGAAACGATTTTGGCTTATAATTTCTTTAAGAAAACCATCAAGATCTTTATTGAATATAAAATCTTTCATTATATCCTTTCCTTCTTGTGTGAATTTTTCATGTCTATCATATGAGCTACTCTCTCCAACTTTAATCCAATCGACTTTTTTACTTGTATGAAAGAGATTCCATATTTGTTGATTCCATTCTGATGTTTCAATACAATAATCTTTAAAATATTGTATTAGAATTTTATGTCTGTCTGCTCTTTGGATTGGGTACATTTCTGTCAATTGTTCATTCATGCTAGTTAATATGTTAGCTTCGAATGAATATGGACTTTTAGCT
>JADGFH010000805.1:2002-2911 GCA_016743925.1 Labilibaculum sp. | reverse complement strand
GTAACAGGTTTGTCAGCACCTGCAACAAGCGCAGATATGATGCCAATTCCTATTAAAAGAAGGATGAAACTGCTTATTAAAACTCCTAGAATAGAAGCAAAAGTAAATTTGAAAAAACTTTTCATATGATATTTTTTTTGTGGATATGTATTTAAAACAAGATAGATTCTTACTTCAACTTTTAAGATTTATGTAAAAATCAGTTTAAACAAATATATTTAAATTAGCTGAGATAGAGTTGTGGAAGCTGGAATTTTCGATATACATTTTGATAGTCGGGATTTCTTTGTTTCTTTTACCGATCAAATTGAAGAAACTATGGCAAAAGTCTATTTTTTACTAGGAGGTAATCTTGGAGATCGGGAGCAAATCTTAAGTAATGCTATTGAAAAAATGAACAACGCGATTGGATCGGTTGTGGATTGTTCGGCAATTTATGAAACAGAGCCTTGGGGTTTCGATCATGAATTAAATTTCCTGAATCAGGTTGTTGTTGTTAATTCAGATTTGGAAGCGATTCAAATATTAGATATTACACAAGGAATTGAGAAGGATTTAGGCCGAATTCGCAAAAAGAATCAATATAGTGCAAGAACAATTGATATTGATATTCTTTTTTATGGAGAGGAAAGGATTGTCTCTGAACGATTGGAAGTACCACATCCTCGTTTTCAAGAGAGAATGTTTGCTTTACTACCAATGATGGATGTAAGAGAAGATTTGATTCATCCTGTAATCGGAAAATCCATTAAAGAACTATTAGAGGATTGTCCTGATAAAATGGAAGTGAAAAAATATAAATAAAAAAATGGCTGTTTATTGCAAACAGCCATTTTTCTTGGTATAAATATTTTTTATCCTAGTTTTGCTCCGAATGCAAGATCACCTGCATCACCACAACCAGGAACA
>JADGFH010000805.1:0-1992 GCA_016743925.1 Labilibaculum sp. | reverse complement strand
TTAATATAATCATTAAATCCAGGAACAATATATGATTTAGAGTTTAGATCTTTATCAACTTCTCCCATCCAGATGGTAATGTTTTCTTGAGGAAGTTTACTTTTGATAAATTCAAGACCTTCTTCGCTACCAATTACGGCAACTATGTGCACGTGTTTAGGAGTTCCTTTTGTAAGCATTGCTTTGTAAGCCAATTCCATTGAAGAACCTGTTGCTAACATTGGATCGGCAAGAATTACCACTTTTCCATCAATTGATGGAGATGAAATATATTCAAAATTGATTTTGAATTCACCATCATCTGAATATTTTCTATATGCAGAAATAAAAGCGTTTTCTGATCGGTCAAAGTAATTTAAAAGACCTGTGTGTAATGGTAAACCAGCTCTAAGAATTGAAGCTACAACCACATCGCATGCAGGAAGATTTGTTTTTGACTCTCCAAGTGGAGTTTGAATTGATTGCTCAGAGAATGTTAATTCTTTACTGATTTCGTAAGCAAAGATTTCACCTACTCTTTCAAGATTTCTTCTAAAACGAAGAGGATCGCTTTGAATGTTTATATCTCTGATTTCAGCTATGAATCGGTTAAAAAGAGAATTTTTATCTCCTAAAGTATGGACCACCATGTTTATTTATTTAAAATTTAGCTGAGCGCAAATATAGCTATATTTCAAAAATATTAAACAAGAAATTACCAAAAAATAGATAAGACTAATTCAATCTAAATTAGTCCTTCGTCTGCAAAGCTAAAGAATTGATTATCTGCTATTATCAGGTGATCTAAAACAGATATATTCATTAGTTTTCCAGCTTCACTTGCTCGTGAGGTAACATCTTTGTCAGCCTTAGATGGATTGAGGTTTCCAGAAGGATGATTGTGACAGAGAATTAAATTGGTTGCCTGCAAAAGAAGAGCATCTTTAAAGACTAACCTCACATCGAAAACGGTTCCTGTAATACCGCCCGATGAAACATTTTTAATCTCTACAATCTTGTTTGCTTGGTTCAAGAAAACGACCCAAAATTCTTCATGCCCTAAATTTTCAACGTAAGGTGACAGAATTTCAAAAGCATCTTGGCTACAAGTAATTTTTTGTTTTTGTTTCGAGGGGAATGCTTTTTGTCGGCGTCCCAATTCTAAAGCTGAAATAATTCCAATTGCCTTGGCTTCGCCAATACCAGGAATTTTCATTAAATCTGAAATGGTTTTCTTTGCGAGCAAATTAAGATCGTTGTCGCAATGGGAAAGGATGTATTTGGATAACTCTACGGCAGATAGCTTTCGATTTCCACTTCCTATAATGATTGCTAAAAGTTCAGCTGATGATAAACTTTTTACTCCTTTGTACATTAATTTTTCTCTGGGGCGATCTTCAACGGCCCAATCTTTAATGCTTAATTTTTTATACTCATCCATTAATTTACATATTACAACTTAATTAAAGTTATGAATAAATATGAATTTATCAAATGAGAATTTACTGTACGACAAAAAAGGGTTCTCAATGAGAACCCTCTATTATAGAGTTGTAGTATCTTACTTACAGTTTGTTAACGTGACTAGCTAATTTAGATTTTAAGTTAGCAGCTTTGTTCTTGTGAATTATGTTGATTTTTGCAAGTTTATCTAACATTGCAGTAACCGTTGGCAATAATTCATTAGCAGCTTCTTTATCTGTAGTCGCACGTAACTTTCTTACAGCATTACGAGTAGTTTTAGCGTAAAACTTATTGTGTACGCGTTTCTTCTCAGACTGTCTTATTCTTTTAATTGCAGATTGATGATTTGCCATCTCTTAAAGTTATCTAATTATTTATCTTGGTAGTCCGTAGGGGAATCGAACCCCTGTTACCAGGATGAAAACCTGGCGTCCTAACCCCTAGACGAACGGACCATTATCTTTATTTTTGCGTAGCAAAGATAAGTTAAAAAATAACTTGCTACAAACTTTCTTCGTAGTCCGTAGGGGAATCGAACCCCTGTTACCA
>JADGFH010000804.1 GCA_016743925.1 Labilibaculum sp. | reverse complement strand
ATTAATAGCTTCTTGTCCATTTTTAACCCAAAAGATATTGATGTTCGTTTTTTGAAGATATGCCTCAAGTATCTTAAAATTAGTGATTTGATCTTCAGCAATTACAACTGTGTAATTTTCCCATTGATAAGTTGGAGCAGTTTCCTCATTTTCAATTTGATTTTCTGAAGTGAGTATGTTAGGGATGCTAAAGCTTACGGTTGTACCTATGTCTTTCTCAGAGCTAAACCATATTTTACCACCCAAAAGTTCAATTTCTAACCTTGATATATACATGCCAAGACCTGTTCCTCCGTAATATTTTTGGCCCGATTCATCCACTTGGCGAAAACGTTTAAACACTCTACTTTCATATTTAGATGGGATTCCAATTCCAGTATCAGTAATTGCAAAGTGTACAGTATCCTTAACTATTTTGTATGAGCAATTTATGCTTCCTGTTTCGGTGAATTTTATTGAGTTGTGAATCAGGTTTTTAAATATATTTCTGATTTTTATTTGATCAGAATTGATTACATCGTTTGGAGATTCTAAGCCAAATGAAAAATTAAGTTCAAGATTCTCTTTGTTTTGCTCTTTTAACATTCCCAGTCCACATTCTTTTATATCTAAAAGTATATCGTTAAGGTGAAGCTTTCTTTTGTTAGGTTTTGATACTCTGCTTTCTAACATCGAAACCTTAAGGAGATCTTCTATGATTCGTAATAATTGTAAGCCAGAAGTTTTAATTGATGTGGCAAACTTGCCAACAGAAGGATCACTTTGTGTGCTTTCTAAAAGTTCTGAGAAGCCAATAATTGAATTTAAAGGAGTTCGCAGTTCATGGCTCATATTCGCGAGAAATGCATTTTTAAGATTCTCAGCTTCCAATGCTTTGTTCCAAGCTTTTGCTATTTCAAACTCTTTAATTTTTATGTCTGTAATATCTTGGAAGAGAACTTCTTCTATTAATCCTTCTTCCTTGCTGTCAAACACTTCGCCCGTAATCTTTCCTAGTCTTAATTCTCCGTTTTTGAAGTAACGAAATTCAATATCCATTGCTTGTTGATGCATTTGTTGCAAGGAGACTAAAAAGAATTCTACGTCTTCAGGATGAATATGCTTCACAATATCTTGTCGAGTAGGAGTAAAAGTCTGATCGAAATAGCCAAGAATTGAGTAGGTTATGTCAGACCACCACATGTTATTGGTGTCGTAATTGTATATCCAATAGCCAATACCTGCAAGACGATGTATTTTATCAAGCTGCCTTAATTCAAGAGCTGTATCGATTTTCATAAAAGAGTCAGGATTAGGGTATATGTTAATTATTTTTAGTTAAATGGTTTGTTTTGCAGTTGAATAGAGCTTGTTTAATTGGTAGTTTATGTTATTTATGGTTTTGCTTTAACTATTATTGTTTCTGAAATAGTTAAGAACAAACAAAGAATAACAAAAAGTTTCCAGTATTGATTACCATTACTTTGTTCGTTAAATAGCTCAGATAGTTTCATTTTATTAGGAAAACTTACAGAAATAATGCCCAAATGCTCTTTAATAAGTTCATTTATTTCATTTTCATTATAATATTCAGGAGTTGATTCTAATCTTGAATAATTATACGAACAGGAGTTAAATATAGAATCATTATGGCTTATTAGGTAGTTTTCAGCTATTGCAATTTGCTGTTTAGTAAATAGCACCATTCCTTTTTCAAAATGGTTAGCTTGTTCAGGAATAAAATCAAATTTTAATTTTTTATTGACAATATGAAATGGATCTTTACTCTTTTGGTTTAGCTTAATTTTAATTGCTTTAGGATGGCCAATTTGATGGTAAAGAGATGTGAAGTTATTTGTGTTTCTAGTTAGGTTTATTAGTGTTGGAATAATAATTGGATGAGTAACTAAATTAGTCCACTTCGGATCTAGTTGCGTGGTGAAAAGATACAATTGACCATTTCCATAAGTAGTTCTTGTTAAAATTGGGGCATTTCCTTTTGTCTGTAATAGTTTTTCATTGAATTTATTTTTAGAGCTTTCTATTTTAAAATGCTTGAAAATATCTGGTAGTCTTGCATTATCTTTTAATTTTTCAAATACATTTTTGTAGATTTCGGAATTAAGCTCAATTTTTGCTAACTTATGTATACTGGTATCGGTTTCTATTAGAATAGGTGCTTCAATTTCACTGAGAAACTGGTTAACACTTTCGTCTATATTTTCACTTGGAATTAAAAGTAGACGACCTCCATTTTCTATATATTTAGTAAGTATATTTCTAAAACCACTTTCCATTTTATCAATTTTATTCAAAATGATAAGTTGGTATCTTTCTGTATTTTCACGTAATAAATAGGTTTTGCTTTTATTTATTAGGTTGAAGGTTTCACTTCCAGTAAAAAGTTTGTTTAAATATTTGTTTGGACTATCTTGATTAATGGATAGAATGTTGTTTTCCTTATTGATGTAATAGGAGAAAAATAGGCTATTGTCATAGGATATTGGATAATCATCTAATTCAACTTTTCCATTGTGAATTCCAACTTCACGATTGTAATACTTTAATTTTAAAATTTTGCTAGCATTTTTTTCTATGTCGAAGCTTATTTCTGATTTAGTAGCATTGTTAATACTCAATTTAATTGGGATCTTAGAGAAATCGGTATTTGAAACGTTTTTAATGCTAACAAACAATTCTTCTGCTTGATTTAATTGATGAAATGGTTTTTCGAACCAGCAAGAATCTACGATTAGGTTACTAGTTCTTTGTATAGACAGAGGAAGTAATGTGATTGTCGCACTAGAATCTATTTCAATATTTTTGAAATCGCTTTGATTTTTTTGAAAATCAGAAAAGATATAAACACGAACATTTTCTTCTTTTTTATCAATACTTATTGTTCTTAGTTTATCGGAGAGTTTGACAGTTACAGG
>JADGFH010000803.1 GCA_016743925.1 Labilibaculum sp. | reverse complement strand
TGTCTGTTCTTTTGGTATATTTGCTATCCGTTGTACAAAATGCCAATGAAATTAGAAATTCCCATAGAATTAATTGAACTTGAAAGTCAGAGTTTTCACTTGTTAATCAAGTGTAAGGTTAATGGCGAAGAAGAAGGAGATTTGGTGATTGATACTGGAGCTTCAAAAACAGTTTTAGATCGAAATTTTGTTTTAAGCTATTCGATACTTGAAAATCAGGATTCAGAAATGCAGTCTCGAGGATTAGGAGAAGGAAGTTTAAATACAGAAATGGTTAAGATAGATTCATTCCAATTAGGAAATTTTTTAATGAATGAATTGGAATGTGCCTTAATCGATTTATCTGGAATTAATGAAATGTATCAAGAACATTGTCAGCGTAAAATTTGCGGATTATTGGGAAGTGACTTTCTTTTAAAGCACAAGGCAGTTCTCAATTACGATAGGTTAATACTATCATTAGAGAAAAATAAAATGCCTGAATTTCTTAAATGACATAAAATACAAGTGTCCTGAGGAATTATTGAACAATGGAATTTGAAAAAAATTAATATATTTGTGCGTTAATTTGCGGTTAAGAATATTATATACCACATAAATAAGAATTTAATAAACCTAAACACATGCGAAATAAAGGAGCGATTCGTCTACTCGCTATTGTCTTTGCGTTGGTGAGTTTGTATCAGTTGACTTTTACTTACGTTACCAAGACAGTTGAAAAGGAGGCTCGAGAATTCGGAGCTGGCGATACTAAAAAGGAACAAGCTTATCTTGACTCCATTCGGGGTGAGGGGGTTTACAATTTCCTTTGGATTAAAGATTATTCTTACAAGGAATGTAAAGAGTTAGAACTGAACCTTGGTCTTGACCTTAAAGGAGGTATGAACGTTACCATGGAGGTTTCTGTAATTGATATTATTAAGGCTATGGCCAATAATAGCAAAGACGAAACCTTTGTTGCAGCGATCGCCAAAGCTAAGGCAATGCAAGCTGATAGTCAGGATGACTTTGTAAGTCTATTCGGAAAAGCTTTCCAGGAAATTGATCCTAACGCTCAATTATCATCTCCAGATATCTTCGGTACTTTAGAGTTGAAAGATAAAATTCCTTTTGGTGCTACCAATAAGGAAGTGTTAAATGTTATCAAAGAGGAAACAGATGCCGCTATTGATAATACGTTTAACATTCTTCGTTCTCGTATTGACCGATTTGGAGTTGCACAGCCAAATATCCAAAAAGCTGATGTTTCAGGTCGTATCATTATCGAACTTCCAGGTATCAAAGATGCTGCTCGTGTACGTAAATTACTACAAGGAACTGCAAGTTTGGAATTTTGGGAAACTTATACTGCTAGTGAAGTAACGCAATACTTAAATGTAGCGAACGAAAAATTAGCTGAGATTAATGCTGCTTCAGATCTTTCTTCAGATGTAAAAGAAGAAGTTGTTGAGGAAGTAAAAGAAGAAGTAAAAGATGTAGCTCTTTTAGATAAAATTGAAGAAGGTGCTCAAGATTCTTTATCAGATCTTCAAAATGCAAAAGAAATTGCAAAAAAATATCCTCTATTTTCGAAATTAAATCCTACTCAAAGAGGATCTTCGAAAGCTGTAGTTGGAATGTCTCACATTAAAGATACTGCTGCTGTTAACCAATTGTTAGCAATGCCAGCTGTTCAGTCTGTAATGCCTCGTAACTTGAAGTTCTTTTGGGGTGTTAAAGCAATTGACGAAGGTGGAAACGTATTTGAATTATTTGCAATTAAAGTAACCAATCGTGATGGAAAAGCTCCATTAGATGGTGACGCTGTAACTTCTGCTCGTGAGCAAGTTGATCAGCAAACTGCGAAATACGAAGTTTCGATGAGCATGAGTGGCGAAGGTGCTAAAACTTGGGCTCGTTTGACAAAGGATAACGTAAATCGTGCCATTGCTGTTGTATTGGACGGTTATGTATATACAGCTCCTAATGTAATGGGAGAAATTAAAGGTGGACAGTCAAGCATTAGTGGAGATTTCTCTGTAACTGAGGCAAAAGACCTTGCAAACATATTAAAGTCAGGTAAATTACCTGCTCCTGCTCGTATTATTGCTGATGAGGTTGTTGGTCCATCATTGGGACAAGAATCAATTCAAAAAGGTATGTGGTCATTTATCATTGCTTTCGTTTTGGTATTGGTTTACATGTTCTTCTTCTACAGTAAAGGTGCTGGTTTAACTGCAAATATTGCTTTGATTGCCAACTTGTTCTTCATTTTTGGAGTTTTAGCTTCTTTAGGTGCGGTTCTTACTTTACCTGGTATTGCTGGTATTGTATTGACAATTGGTATGTCGGTTGATGCGAACGTACTTATTTACGAACGTATTCAGGAAGAGCTAAAAGGTGGTAAAGGATTAAGCCTTGCAATCTCTGATGGTTACAAAAATGCTTATTCTGCGATTATTGATGGTAACATCACAACTCTTTTAACTGGGGTTATTCTTTACCTTTTCGGTGAAGGTCCAATTAAAGGTTTCGCAACTACTTTGGTAATTGGTATTTTTTCTTCTTTATTCGCAGCGATCTTTATTACTCGTTTGATTTTGGAAGCATCCTTGAAAAAGAATCGTAACATTACTTTCACAACTAAGTTTACTGATGGTTGGTTACGTGATGCTGGAGTGAAATTTCTTGAGAAAAGAAAAGTATTCTATGTAATTTCTGCAATTGCAATTGTTATAAGTATTGGATCTCTTTCTACAAGAGGTTTAAATCAAGGTATCGATTTTAAAGGAGGTAGAACTTATGTTGTAGCTTTCGATAAAGCAGTAGCTGTTGAAGATGTAGCAAAATCTCTTGGAGCTGTTTATGAACATGCTCCAGAAGTGAAAACTTTTGGTGGTGATTCTCAGGTTAAGATTACTACAAAATATAAAATTGATGA